>CAYLQG010000007.1:0-10162 GCA_964385705.1 uncultured Gammaproteobacteria bacterium | reverse complement strand
CCGTAGATCCTGTCGGACCAATAGTTCCCGTTGTACCCGTAGATCCTGTCGGACCTGTGACTCCTGTTGCACCCGTTGTACCCGTAGATCCTGTCGGACCTGTGACTCCTGTAGTTCCTGTCGGACCGGTAAAACCAGTTCCGCCGGTTGATCCTGTTGGTCCAATGAATCCAGTTGATCCTGTTTCTCCCGTTGGTCCTGTATAACCTGTTCCACCTGTTGGACCGGTGACACCCGTTGATCCGGTTGTACCAGTGGGTCCGATGCTTCCAGTGCCACCGGTTGTTCCAGTAGTTCCTGTGGGGCCGGTATTTCCGGTAGTTCCAGTAGGGCCAGCACCTCCTGTGGTTCCTGTTGTGCCGGTGGGACCTTCAATGCCGGATGCGCCCGTTGGACCTGCGACGCCGGTTTCGCCTGTAGGTCCATTGCCTCCAGTTGCGCCGGTCGTTCCCGTGGGACCGGTAAAGCCTGTTGTCCCCGTAGATCCTGTTGGTCCAATGAATCCGGTTGCTCCGGTAGTTCCTGTGGGTCCTATAAAACCTGTTGCCCCAGATGCACCTGTTGCCCCAGATGCTCCTGTAGGACCGGAAGCGCCGGCGGTTCCCGTTGCTCCCGTGGTTCCTGTCTCTCCCATTGGTCCTGTATCTCCCTGTTGGCCGGTAGGACCCGAAGCACCCTGTGAACCCGTGGTTCCAACCGAACCGGTTGGCCCTGTAATGCCTTCGGTTCCCGTTGGACCGGTTGGTCCAAAATCACCGCGGAATCCGGTTTCTCCGGTCGGGCCGAGAGAACCTGAATCACCGATTGCTCCGGTCGGGCCGAGTGAGCCGGTTCCTCCGGTTGGACCAAGCAATCCTGCATCACCGGTTGAGCCTGTTGATCCAGTGGCTCCTAATATTTGCGCCGATTCCGTTGCGTTGAAAATTTGATTTGCAAGTGAAGGACTTAATGGATTATAGAAAGTAGTGAGTGGAGCTGCCTTTGGACCTGATGTATTTTGATTCTTTAATCCTATTATTTGATATATTAAAGCAGCGGAACCGAGAAGGGAAAAGAGCAATAGCATGCCTAAAGCTAAAGGTGAAAGGAAGCGTTGGAATCCTGCGTTAATTGAGGCTGGTGCAATACCTGCGGGAATAATAATTGTTTCAGGCTCTGACGAATTTGACAGGACGTCGGATGGTTGAGAGGCCTGCGGAGTTGATGGAGCTGCTGTTGTTATACTTTCTCCTGCGACGGCTTCCGGAACCTGCGCGACAAGGGGGATAGGTGCGACGGCAGTATGAGGAGCATCAAGGAAGTGCTCAATCTGCGGTAAAAGAAGAACGCTACTACCTTTCGTGGACTTATGTTCAGGGTCTTTTGGAACATTACTGAGGTATTGTGAAGGATCGTCGGTTATCCAGCCCTGAGCCATGGCGCACTTAAAAAACATTCTTATGGCCGATAGACGTCTGTTTGTTGTATTGATCGGGACATGAGCGAGTATCTGAGATCTTTTATAATTTTCGAGGATTTCCAAAGATATCTGTTTGAGAAGGCCCTTCTGTTGGGAATTTTCAAGAGGTGAAGGGTTGTTCTGGCTTGTTGTAGTAATCCAGTTAAAAAAGTTATGGATATCCGTGCGGTAATTCTTCCGGGTTATTTCTGAGGCACCCTGTTCCTGTAAAAATCCGAGGAAAGTCCGCTCGATAAAAGCTTGATAATCCGCAATATTCGATAACATTAGACTATCCATGTATATAGTTAAACTCATATATAATAAGGCCGTCAAGAGGAGGGATGATGCGGTTGAGTAGTATTTAGACCGGGTGAAAAGAGTGCGTTAATTGTGCATAAGAAGAGAATATATATGTATTTCACGAATTACCGCATATTAATATAGACCGTTATAATAGTATTATTGTATTAATTTATCAATAATAATTGATTAATATTACGGAAAAACAGTGGATTTAAAACTTGAAACGGTAAAGATTTAGAAGATGTGTTGATCGTTGTGAAATCCTGTCAATACGGGCCTTTCAACTATTATGACCTGTAATTATTCCCGTACCGGGCTTATAGTTATATAGGCACCATATTCACTTTATCAAGCTCACCATGGTCATATATATCAATAATCATTGATATAAATATATTTAGCAGTAGAATGTCAGAAGCGCCATTACCGATACGCACCGTTTTGATAGTCTAAATCAAATTATTCGTCAAGCAAATGCAAAAATACAACTATAAGGTTATATTTTGCTTGCCTTTATAGAAAGTATGTTGAAACGTTAAGGCTATGTTCATCGATTAAAATAGATTAGCAGTATAATATTTTTATTGCTATATTTTTTTTAAACCGTATTGACAGTCTTATTCGCATGGTATTAGAAAATAGGGAAGTGGGGCATAAAGATAAGTGTTTAATTTAGCTTTGAGTATTTATAATACGTAATTATAGGCTCCTAATTTATTGATTCGTTATGTTTATGTCCTGTAATAAGTAAATCCTATTATCTATAAGGGCGCGTGAAAACTAGTTATTGCCAGCCTTGTTCCTTAAGGCTGTGAAATGACCTTAGAAGGCTTTAATTTGATATATATGTTCAATGAGCCGTTATTCGTATATAATGAAGCTCATGAAGAAGACAACGAACGATTTTCACCAAATTGAATCGAAGTGGCAGGCATGGTGGAATCGTGTTCAGCTGAATACCACTAATATAGAAGGCTCAAAGAAGCCATACTACAACCTCATGATGTTTCCGTATCCATCAGCTGAGGGGTTACATGTCGGGAATATGTATGCGTTTACAGGTTCAGACGTTTATGGCCGGTTTAAACGGATGCAGGGTTTTGATGTGTTTGAACCTATCGGGCTGGATGGGTTCGGAATTCATAGTGAAAATTACGCCCTGAAGATTGGTCGACACCCGATGGATCACGCAAAGATAACCGAGAAGAATTTTTATGCACAGCTTCATAAGATCGGCGCAATGTTTGATTGGGGACGGACAGTAGAGACATATGATACAGATTATTATAGATGGACACAGTGGTTATTTGTACAGATGTTTAAGCATGGTTTGGCCTATCGGAGTAAGGCGGAAGTCAACTGGTGCCCCAGTTGCAAGACAGTTTTAGCCGATGAACAGGTCATCGATGGTAAATGTGAAAGATGCGGGAATATCGTAGAAAAAAGATCGTTGGAACAATGGTTCTTTAGAATTACCGCATATGCGGGAAAACTTCTGGAAAACTCATTTAGCCTCGATTGGTCAGAGAAAGTTCGGGTGGCTCAAAAAAATTGGATCGGGAAAAAAGAGGGGATAAACATTACATACCCCGTTGTTGATGAACAAGGGAAAGCGATTGGAGAGATTACTTGTTTTACCACTAGACCTGATACCAATTTTGGTGCAACCTTTGTCGTCATGGCCCCTGAGCATCCTTTTGTCAATCAGATCCTTAAAGTGATAGAAATAAATAAGCGCACTACAATAACAAAATACGTGAATGACGCCTATAATAAATCAGAATCTGATCGAATTGCACAGGGGAGGAAAAAAACAGGTGCAGAAACGGGTCTTTACTGCGTAAATCAATTAACAGGCCAAAAAATGCCGCTCTATGTCTCGGATTTCGTGGTTATGGGATTCGGAACCGGCGCGGTTGTCGGGGTTCCGGGGCACGACCTTCGCGATTTTGAATTTGCGATGGCTTTTCATATACCGATCCTTCGCGTCGTGAAAGGTCAGGACGGAGATATATCACAAATCTCAAAGGCCTCGCAGGTTCAGGAAGAAGAAGGCGTGATGATAAATTCCGGTTTCTTAGACGGATTAGACATTCATAAAGCAATAGCCGCCATGATGGATTATCTAGAGAAAAAAGGGTGGGGAAAGCGCGTCGTGACGTATCACCTGCGGGATTGGCTCATTTCCCGGCAACGGTATTGGGGTCCGCCGATTCCGATGGTTTATTGTGAGAAGTGCGCGAGTGAAGGAAAATCGTGGTTTACAACCGACGAAGCTGCTTCGCTCGACGTGTCTTCTGCTGCGCATCCGTCAAGCTCAAAGTCAAACAATCAATCATCTGAATCTCACAAGAGCGTGACAGTGCTCGAAAAGACACGTCTCGCCGCAGCTTCAGAAATGGCTGGCTGGTATCCAGTACCTGATTCCCAATTACCCGTAGTTTTACCCCGTATTGACGACTATAAACCGGGGAATGACGGGGTAGCTCCGCTTGCAAAACATAAGGAATTTTATGAGACCACATGTCCGGGGTGTGGGGCGAAGGCTGTACGGGAAACAGATGTATCTGATACATTTTTAGACAGTTCCTGGTATTTTTTGAGATACCCTAGTGTGCGGGAGAGCGTTCGGGTCCCCAACGAAAATTTAGATCCGTCTTCAGTTCACTCGCGAAATCAGTCTTCTACCGCCATACGGAAAACCTCGCTCGCAAATGAATCCGGACTAAATTTTGTTGGCTCCCCGCAATCGGCGGCTTTTGATCCCGCTATTACGAAGAAATGGCTTCCGGTCAATATGTATACCGGCGGAGCAGAGCACAGTGTGCTTCACCTTATGTATAGCAGGTTCGTCACAATGGCGTTCCACGATTGGGGACTCGTTGATTTTGAAGAACCCTTCACCCGGTTCTATGCGCACGGGCTTGTGATCAAAGACGGGGCAAAAATGAGTAAAAGTAAAGGAAATGTCGTGAACCCTGATGAATATATCGCATCATACGGTGCTGATAGTCTTCGGCTCTATCTTATGTTCATGGGGCCGTTTGACCAGGGCGGCGATTTCCGCGATACGGCTATGGAAGGAATGAGCCGATGGGTTGGTCGTATTTGGCGGTTGCGGGAGACGATTGCTATAAATAATTCAGATTGCTCAGACAAGGTAAAGTCGGCATTACAAAAACTGATCCAAAAAGTCGGAGATGACCTTGAAAAACGACGGTATAATACCGCGATTGCCTCGATGATGGAGTTTACGAATTTGGTAGCAGATGAGGGCGGTAGAATAGGCCAAAATGAATTTAAACAGCTCATATTACTCGTTGCGCCGTTTGCGCCGCATGTTAGCGAGGAATTATGGTTTCAACTGAGCGGAAAAAAGGAACAGGACTACAGTGCAAACGACTCTGTACATGTCCAGGCGTGGCCGGCATTCGATTTAAGCGGCATCAAAGAAGAGCAGGTGACGCTTGTAGTTCAGGTTAACGGAAAAGTCAGAGACACGCTATCGTTATCAGTCGCTGAAGCGAAGGATCAGGCCCATATAGAGGCTCTTGCACATGCTTCAGATAGAGTAAAGCGGCACATTGAGGGGAAACGGATTGTCAAAACAATATTTATCCCCGGAAGACTTATGAATTTGGTTGTCGTTTAACTGATTTTTTCCCGCGATAAATCCGACCTCGAATGTTTTCCAGCTCACATACTTTATTTTGCCGCTGTGTTCTAATGCTTTCAATGGATCCTGGTCAAGATGAGGAAGAAACCATTTTTGCGGGAATTTGGCGTCAATATAAATTGCCGATACTATTGGGTGCTGTGAGCGTCGTTTGTATCGGTGTTTCACTTGTGCTTTTGGTGAAATCTTCACAGAACGATCAGCCTATTGAATTTACGCACAGCGGAGGCTCCGAAGGTATTAGCAATCAAGCAAGTCAATCTGCTAATCTGAAGCTAATTACCCTTGATATCGAAGGCGCTGTCGCTCGTCCGGGGATAACGACAGTAGCGATCGACGCGAGAGTAGAGGATGCAATAACTGCGGCAGGTGGTATGTTATCCAATGCGGATACGGATTACGTTGCCAAAAATCTGAACCGGGCGATGAAAGTCAGTGACGGGATGAAAATCTATATTCCGACGGTAGATGAGACGTCGTACAATGGAGATTGTGCAACTAAAACTGGTAACGTCGCACAATCTTGCGCTGTTGTTGCGACGTCCGGGATGGCATCGCAAAACAGTGCCTATATATCTGTTAATATGGCCTCAAAAGATGAATTAGATTCACTTCCGGGTGTGGGTCCAATAACCGCACAGAAAATTATTGATAATCGGCCGTATGGCAGTTTGGATGACTTGGTTGGGAAAAAGGCAATTGGCCCGTCATTACTTGAGAAATTGAAAAACAGCCTGTCACTGTAATCGTCCAGGACGGCTTAAATTTTACCGGGCTTATCAATTCTATGTCACTTGAAACGCTAACGGGCCTTATTAACAGTCTACTTCATGAACCGCAGGCCGGACTTTTAAACGGAATTTTGTTCGGTACCAAGGCGACATTGGATCCGTCGCTTAAGAATTCTCTTATCGAAACCGGCACGCTTCACATCATCGCATTGTCCGGAATGAATATCTCGATTCTCGTAACGCTGGTCGGTCTTCTACTCTATAAGGTATTTAGGCGTCCTATAGCAAATGTATTGACTGTAGTTATAATTATAGGGTTTATTTATTTCGTGGGACCCTCGCCGAGCGTCATACGCGCTGGTATTATGGGCGGAATATCGCTTCTATCAGTGGCTATCGGAAGACAGAAATGGCCATTATTGAGCTGGATATTAGCAGTCATTATCATGCTATTGCTAAATCCCCCATGGATTGGCGACCTTTCGTTTCAGCTTTCCGTTATGGCCACGCTTGGGATTATCGTTTTTGGTGAAAAGGAGGCAAATGCGGGTCGGGGGTTTCGCGGTGACCGAAATGCACCTCGTCTACTCTCCATAGGGCGATCTCAACAGCGATCTACAGGCAGCGGTGCGGGAACGGTATTTTTCGGAGACGCGAAACAGGTCAATTTAGCCTCCGATCATAGTATCCCGGCTTCGCTCAATGAAGCCACGCTATTCACCCTGAACAAGAGCATTCATACTGGTGCTGGGCGCAGCTTCAGTGCTCCTCAAAATACGTACCCAGCGCGCCTTATAAAGTCACTTTGGTCATTAATTGCCGATGATCTCCGGATCACACTCGCCGCTCAGGCTTTTACCGTCCCGATTATTTTGTTTCAGCTTCACCGTGTTTCTCTTGTCTCTCCCCTCACGAACATTCTCATCGGCTGGCTGATGGCGCCAATTATGGCGCTTGGCTTTACAATTATAATAACAGGCTTAATCTTTATGCCGCTCGCCCAGGTTGTTGCATGGTTCGTGTGGCTGCCGCTTACGTATGTGCTTTGGATTATTGATCTCACGGCGAAAATTCCGTTTGCGAGTATACAATGGTGATTTGCGCTTAGGTCGATGTATATTTTGTGCGTCCTTCGATCCTTGATCTCAGGATCGAAGGACATCCGTCAACGCTTAAGGCTGTTTTATCCATTAATGTTGGATTACCTGAGCGGGAAATTAACAGAGTACTTCCAGCTTCGCGCGCTGTGACGGTGCTGGCAAAATATACACCTCCCTACGTCTAGACATATGAAATTACGTATCGGTTATCTTATCAGTGGTATTGTTACAGGCTTACTTATCCTGCTTGCGTTTATCTGGACGCAGCCTGATGGTAAGCTTCATATCGTGTTTTGTAACGTCGGTCAGGGTGACGCATCCTATGTGCGGCTTCCGGATGGCCGGGATATGGTTATTGACGGCGGTCCTGACGATCGGGTTCTTACCTGCCTCGGGCGTCATATGCCGTTTTGGGACCGGCACATTGACATGGTTATTCTTTCCCATCCGCAAAAAGATCATATGGAGGGACTTATTTCCGTTCTTAACCGGTTTGATGTTTCCTATGTGTTGAAAAGCGATGTGGCCAACACCTCCGACGAATATAAACAGTTTATGGGTGTCATACAGAAAAAACACGTCCCGGTAAAGCTTCTGACGCAGGGCGATCAAATTACCATCGGACCCACTTCCCTCTTGGTGCTCTGGCCCTCAAACGCACAGATTGCTAAAGCCCACAGCGCGGGTGTTACCAACGTATTAGGAGCGGCTACTGGTGACGAACCGGCGAGCGTGATAGCCACATTAAATGATTATTGCGTCGTATTTGAATTACATTACAGGATGTTTGATGTGCTATATACGGGAGATGCGGACAGCCGTGTAGAACCGCGTTATACAGGCCTACAACTGGCGGATAATACTGTCGAGGTGTTAAAAGTGCCGCATCACGGGAGTAAAACCGGCCTCACGAAGGACTTTGTTGAATGGCTGCGGCCGAAGCTTGCGGTTATTTCGGTGGGGAAGAATTCCTATGGTCAACCTACAAAAGAGGCTATTGATATGCTCCAAAACATAGGTTCTCAGGTGCTCCGAACCGACAAGATGGGAGATATCGAGGTTGTAAGCGACGGAAACAATTGGAAAATTCTCCATTCATAAAGTGATTTACTTGCGAAGCTTTCTCAAGGGTTCTACACTGAATATATGTCCAACGAATCTCCGCTTGCTTCATCGGACACAGTGATTGTGCTTGCCCAGGCACTCACCGGCCTTGGGCATTTACGGGTAAGCCATGCGTTGTTCCACGGGCTTCCTCCGGGCGCGCACGCATTACTACTCTCGTCGCAGGATGAAAGCGTCAATTCGATCCACGCGCTCACCAGCATCCACCCTGCTCTCCGGAATATTATGGAATTTACCCAGCGCGGGTGGGCTGAGGATGTCTTTACCATACTGGCCCGGAAATATTTTCGGAGACAGACGAAACTCATCACCGAGCAATTGCAGACGATTCTGGAAGAGCATGTGACGAAACCAAAAACGCTTCTGGTAGTTGCGACGCACATGATTTTAGGTCACCAGCTCGCCGCAATGAAGGATGCATTTGCCAAAGCCAATAATATACGTATGGTTTTGATTGTCGTTGTGACGGATGATTCGCCTCAGCATTTTTGGGCGGTTGGCGGAGCTGATCTCATTTTCGTGCCCAGTGAATATACGAAGAGGTCTCTTGAAGCCTATCACAAAAGCCAATTGGACTTGCCAAAGTCCCAATACGTCGTGTTGCCGTACATGGTGAGTCCGAATCTGGGAGTCTCATTGTCAGAGCAGGCGTACAGGCGGCGTGTCCATCAGTTGGATCCAGCCAAATTAGCCACGATTCATATGGCGATTCCCGTGTCCGGCGCGGCTGTACAGCTAACGTATTTTGAAAAACTTATTAGTGAATTGGATCGGCACACTGATCGATTCATGTTCCATATCATTTCCCAACAGTCGCCGTCTACAACGACATTCTTAGGCCATATGATCGGAAAGCCCAATGTAAAGCTCCATGTATCTTCATCCCACCGGGAGGTCGTCGAATTATTTGAATCATTATATGAATACGAAGTCATTTCGCTTGAGGTGACAAAACCTTCAGAGCAAGCATTTAAAGCGCTACTAAAACCGCGCGAGCGCGGTGGATCTGTACTCCTCTTCTCCGATCCGGTTGGCCGCCAGGAGTGGGACAACATCCGGTTTCTCACCCGTCACCATCTGTTGCCGGACAAAGAAGAACAAGAAGAGCTATGGCGTGAAGCGGCTCGCGGTAAAAAACCAACAGATACACTATTACTGCGGGCCAAAACGTGGCGCGCCTTGCGGCTTCCGGTCCATTCCCTGATATCCGCACAATTTATTGGCTGGTGCCTGGAACATAAGATTTTTGCTTCAATGGTGCGGTTTACCGGGTACATGGATAGTCCGGAGCTCTCGTCAAAGGGAGTTGAACAATTCTGGAAAAAGGTCGGAGAATATTTGACTATTTTGGGGTATTGACAGGGGTCTTATAAAGTTGTAAATTAATTACCTAACAATTTAATAGCAGTTTTGGCGTTGACGGAGAAAGTGGAGGTCCCCAATTTATTGGGGATCGACACCTCGAGCTCCTGAGCCAGGTTTCGAAGAAATCCTGAGAGAAATCAAGGGAAAGTAGAAACATAAACGAGTCAATCATAACCTTTTGTCAAGGCAAGCCCCGAGCAATGTCGAGGGGCATAAACAGAGGTTTTTATTGTCCCCAAGGACATTGATTGAAAATCAGGGTGGCACCACCTCCGCCAGATGACGGAAGTCCCTTTGCGCCTCCATCCCTCTTTAGGGATCGAGGCTCAAGGGGATTTTTTTGTGGCAAAGTCACGACGCGGTTTTATTAATTTGTCGATAGTAATTGGGAGCGTAACAGTGGTATAACCTTGACAGATAG
>CAYLQG010000006.1:0-29755 GCA_964385705.1 uncultured Gammaproteobacteria bacterium | reverse complement strand
ATTTTGAAAAATTTAGGTAAAAAACCCGGTGAGTACATCATCGGCGGATTCGATTTATCCGCCAATACGGTTGCAGGGATACAAAGCGAATATATAGGGTTAATACAGGATCAACAGCCCTATCTTCAGGGGTTTCTGCCGATTCTACAGGCATGTCTGACCAAGAAGTACGGTTTTGCCGGACTTAATATTGATACAGGAGTAGGTCTTATCGATAGTTCAAATGTGGGTGTTGTAGCCAGTTTGGCAAAACAGGGAATTAGGTAAAACGAATAGAATTGATACTATATGTGGAGATAGAGTATCCCGATTCCGGTCGGGATATTTTTTATCAGTATGAAGATCAACACGAAAATTATCAGTCTTCTCGTGGTCGGATTTTGTGTGGTTTCGGCATTTCTGACCGTGTTCTCTGTCTTATCCTTACAGAGGAGTCAACAGGAAAATATTCAGTTGTTTAAAGAGGAATTTCTAGAACTCGGGCGAGAATCATTTGTGAACAGTTCAAGTTTATTTTATGACTATGTAAACGAGCAAGCGCAGGCGACCACGGCATCCGAACCGGATGTTATTGAGGCTGTTCAGAAAATTGATACAGGCAATAATGATGCTGTCGTCTATAGTATTCCCCAGAAGAAATTTTTGTTGGAGCCCGAGGACAACGAAATAACGTCGCTTCTTTCCCCTCACGAGATCGAGAAGGATATACAGGAACACGTGTTGAATCAAACAATCTCCTTTGACCTTGATAATTTCCAGACATTCCTAAACGATACGAATGGAAACATATCCCCCGTGAAAATTCAACTGCGATTTTATGACTCACTTGGCCTGATTGTCGGATATACGAAAGCGTTTTCGACGGTAAAAGTGCGGATAGGGTTTCTCCAGCAAAAAAATACAGCGCTTTTCCAGTCGTACGTTACGTATTCGATACTTGTTGTTTTGGTAACTCTCATCGGATCGATCATAGCAATGATATTGCTTATGCGGATAGTAATCATCAAACCGCTTAAGAAAGTTACCCATGGTTTGGAACAGGTCAAAAAGGGTGAGTTGAACGTAAAAATCGACATACGCGCAAAGGACGAATTTGGCGACATTGCGGAGATCTTTAATACCATGACCGAAGATTTGGAAAAATCAAGAAAAACGCTTGAGGAGTATAGTAAAACGTTGGAGCAGAAAGTTGGCGAGAGGACAGCACAATTGAATTCCAAGCTAAATGAACTGGAAAGGATGAATAAATTAATGGTTGACCGGGAATTAAAAATGGTGGAGCTCAAGAAAGAGATTGAAGAGCTGAGAAACAAGCATTAGATAGATTCCGTGAGAAAACATGCTGCCCCCCGTTCATATTGTGTATAAAGAGTAAAACAATATCCAACATTCCGATGGGAATTAGCTTAGATCTTTTCCTGATTTTTCGCGGCCAGTTCGGAATCCGTGACGTTTCCTGTATTTAATGTTTCTTTTGGTTCAATTAGGATTATGTGAACTTCCTCTTTTGCCTCCGGCTTATGTTCGATAGGGTGCGGGATGATGATAAATTCTCCCTCATTTACGAGTACATCCCGGTCGCGGAAGTGGATCGTCAATTGTCCTTTGATAACTAAAAATAATTCATCTTCATTATCATGATGGTGCCAGACAAATTCGCCTTTTAATTTCACTACCTGAACTTTGTGGTTATTGAACCCTCCCACGATTTTCGGATTCCAAAATTCATTAAACAAAGAAAGTTTCTCATTAATATTTACGACTTTTATGTCAGCGCTATCCGTTTTCATATGGTTAAATTATACCATTTAACTCAATTATTTCTGTCCCGAAGCATAAAAAGTGGTATGATTTTGAGTATGGATTTGGACAAATTGCACAATTTAATTGTACTCATCGTTACGAAAGCATCACGGCTCAAGGAACTATATATTAAAGAATCGTTGGGTTCTATTGATTATGTCGCCATTTTTCCGAAGAGTAACGAAGAGCGGGTGCAATATCTTAACTTACGGGGGGCACTAGGCGCCAAGGCGGTCTATTCAGATCACGATGGACCGCTGTACCATTTATCAGATGCCATACAAACGGATTATGGACCTGTAGATTTGATAAAAATCTGCAATGTCGACTCTATATATAATCCGAAACGAAATAAGCTAGGATATGTCGACTATCAAACAACGAAATATCAATTGCTAAAGGACACTTACGGCAAAAATCCGGCATTTACATTTCTTTATGGTGAAGGATGGGAAATACTTTGTTTAGCAAATCCTGATGACGATGTTTCGGTATATATTCCGAACATTCCGTTATCAAAAGATCTGGGGTTATAATATCTCAATTTTAAACATCTCTTTCTGTCCCAAAGCCCAAAACATGATATGATGAGGCCGGTCTAACTTAGGTCTATCGATATATGAATAAACCCGCCGATACGAATACAAAATCTGAGTCTCTCGTTTTCGTTGTGCAAAAGCATGCGGCGACGAGACTTCACTATGATTTCCGTTTGCAAATCGGTGAGATGATGCCATCATGGGCAGTGCCAAAAGGTCCGACACTTGATTCGACGGTTAAACGCCTTGCGATGGAGACGACTGAGCATGATATGGAATATCGGCATTTTGAAGGCGTCATTCCTGAAGGATCATATGGCGCCGGAGCTGTCATGATCTGGGACGAAGGGACCTATATCCCTGAAATTGAAACAACTCCGGGAGTACGACAACAAATAAAAGATCCCGCAGAAGGACAACGGGTTATGAAAGAAGGAATGGCGAAAGGAGAGATAAAGTTTTTCATGAGAGGGAAAAAACTTAAAGGTTCGTTTGCCCTAGTGAAGACACACGGATTCGGACCAAAGAATTCCTGGCTTCTAATCAAACATAAGGATAAATACGTGGTTGTGGGCTATGACGCAGCTTCTTCCGATATGTCTGTTGTCTCAAAACGGATGATTGGGGAAATAACGTAAGGAATTAAATCACGACGATGACGCCTGTACCGCCCGGAGCATGATGATCAAAGAATGTTGTTTCCTGACCAGGTGGGGCATTATCGAAAGAATCCACTTCGCGCGATCCATCTTTCATATAAGTATATCCCGTACCTGCAAGAGGCGGCTGTTCGACGATCGTTCCGTCAAGTGGGACCATAATTTTTTTATCTCTGCGTTTTGCCGTCGAATGCCGTGTGTGAATAAGTTCAATGTTAAATTTCGTTCTTTTGCTTCCTTGTGCTAGTTGCTCGTAAAAAGGATTAATTTCGGACGGATTATCGTCATATAAGAATACCATACGATCCTTAAGCATCGGGATAAGGATATCCAAGCTGAATAGTGCGCGGACTTTCACGTCATTTGTATAGACGACCGCATCAACGCTCGGAAGCGTCATGATGCCACTTCCATGCACTTTATATACTTGTCCAAGCGGACCTTCAATTTTACCTCGGGTAATAATAATTCTCATGGTAGTGTCATCACCCAAATGGTCTTCGTTAGTCTTGCCTTCGCTGATTTTATCTTCAGTTATTTTGTCCCGTCCAAATAAATCCCGAATTAGAGGAATATGGAGGCATTCTGCCGGTGGGTTATTTGCAAGCAATCTTTTTAGAATCAATTCATTATATTGATAATCTGACAGTACATTCTCACCGATTTGCTTCACGCGATCCTGAATATCACATTGATCGATGACAAGCCGGTTTAATGCTTCCGCAGGCGTCATATGATCATCTTTTTGCCGTCGGATAAACTGGTATATGAGGATGAGATTGAGATGCGGTGTATACCGTGTTTGAACGTCGGCAACTCCCGGAACATAAATTTTGGATAATTCATATATCGCTTTCACTTGTTTGATATCTGCATTTATACAGTTGCTTTGCAGGAACTCAAGAATTATTTCGTGTTCCCGTTGGTGCCACGTTGTCGTATCCATGAGTACGTCATCCAAATCCGACATCCAGACCATACTTTCATGCGTCTTTAATTTACGTTCGAAGGAGTCATTGTCCCGGATCTCGACAAGAAAATTACCGTTTTGGTAACTAAGCCATTTACTGTCTTCCACAGACCGCGCAACGTCACTTAATTCGGGCATTTGGAAGCCAAGATATCGGGCGATTTGACCACTCGAAAGCCGTTCGCTTGTTAGTTCTTCTGGTACTCCCAGCCGGGTCTTCCATAACCGCGCATCTTCAGCCTGTTCTGGGAATACTTGTTCATATAATGTCATAGGATTTTTAGTAAAATTCGTTAATAGGCAGATGCTACACCGGCGATCAGGTAAATGCAAATTTAGAGCGTCAGAATAGGATAAACATGAGGCTGAGTGTAAGGTATATTACACGTTTTTAGGAGCTATTTTTATCAACAATTACTTCATTAAATCAGTAAATACCACGAGGCGTTTTGTATAGGTTTTTCTCATCTGGTCCCAGGCGCCCTCGCAGGTGATTAGGTTGAGATGCATGCCATCCGTGCTTGCGAAGATTTTTGACGTATCAACTGACTGGTCATATGTTTTACTTTCCCTTACGATAAATGCACCTATATTACCGAACTCGTCTTCGACGCCTAAGGCATCGCCGGGTTTAAGTGCGTTGAGCTGTGCAAACACGCCGGGTTCACCATTTTTTCCGTCAACGTGGCCGGCAATAACTGCGGTACCGGTCTCTCCGGGGCGGGCACCGAGTTTATACCATCCGACATCCGTTATACTCTCGGGGACTTCCATGGACCCGTCATCGGTTACACCCATAGGGAGAATCGTCGTATCCGTGTGAAGGATCGGAATAATGAGCCTGACCGGGGCTCCGCGAAGTGGGGACGCCGGAGGAACAACAATTGGCGTTGGAGAGGGAGTAGGTGTTGGAGTTGGTGAAGGAACCTGTGCATGGACCAGTCTGTTTATCCCAAGATATTCCGGTTTTGTATATGCAGTGCATAACAGGAAAAACAAAATCACTGTTATACCGAACGAACAAAATAGTGCGCTAAGAAGTTTCGTAGGTTTTACCGTTTAAATGAAACGAGACGTTTGATTTGTGCTGTCAGGAAAACCAGTGCGGACGCAAGTAGACTAAATGAAAGTATTGGCAGCCAGGGAAATGTCGGTTTCGGCGCAAATCCGGTGTTGGGCATACCGGGCGCTCCGCCGGCTTTCACAGATGCACCGTATTGGCCGACTGCACAATTATCAGTGGCGGCTACATGAACCCATATAGACTGGTTGGCCGGGAGATCATTGAGGGTGGTTGTAAATCCAGTCACCTTCGTATTGTAGTCCCATTTTCCGTCGGCAAGACCGTAGGCGACAATAAACGTGTTGAAGCCTTCATACGGGCCCCACTTAACAGAAATGCTGGTCGGGCTTAATCGCTTCGTTTCAATAATCGTGGGAACGGTTTTGATATCTCCCGGCGTGCAGGAGGAGGTGGCGTCTCCGGCAACGGAACCTGATGATGGATCGGCTGTGGCAGCAGCAGTACCGCACGTTGGTCCGGTTATTGAATTGCCGTCAAGGGTAACGTCTGCCGTTGTTGAAAATATTCGTCCGTTAAGACTCGCACCGCTTGCAAGGCTGATACTTGAATTGGCGATAATGGTGCCTGCAAAAGAGCTTCCGGCGTCCAACGAAACCGTCCCCGGAACATACCACCAGACATTACATGCGCCGCTTCCGCCGGTAAATACGATGTTGGTCGAACCTACGGTTGATAAATTCCCCCCCGATTTAAAAACCCAGACGTCAGACGAATTTCCGCTTAAGGTCACTGAGCCGGTAAGTGTGAAAGCGTCGGAACAATAGACGCCGGGAGTAAGCGTTTTACCCGCCAGATCTGTCGTGACGGCCCCGTAATCCGTATCGCAGCCTTGGCTATTCAGTGTGTTATATGCTGTTCCTGCATCACTAATCGCGCTTGCAGCAGCACCATCGGCATCATGGATCGTGCCGCCTAATGTGACAGAGCCGAAGCCTGAGTAATCAGGGGGAGTCGCCCCCGGGCTAATGCCGACATCACCGCTTATGGTGGTCGCGTTGGAATTGGTGACTGATGTACCCGCGACGACTGAATAGCTTGAAGCGCTGCCAAGCAATGGGGAAGAAGCCGCATATACCGGCGTCGCAAGAATCCCCTGGCTCGTCATTGCCCAGATGACTATGGGGAGTAGTGCAAACCACATCTTAAAGGGCGTTTTCATAGCTTATCTAATTTAAGCATAGCATACTGGTACAAAATTTTATATTTGGTAGTCTCCTTATCCGTTATATCCGGAAAATCGTTGATGGGTCACTATAATCCTATAGTATATTGACAATGGAGAATATGTGTGTTATACTTCGTTTACAGGTTTGAATTTATAAATCTGTCTATACTTCGAAGATTCAAAAAAATCTTGCCCAGTATACATCCTTCTACTCTGTTATTTTGGTCCCACTCAATGGGAGCGCAAATCGGAATAAGATGGATAACATTCGATTTGTTCATTGAATAACAGGAGATAAAGATACCTCAATTATTTCTATTGTATCTTTCCCTTTATTCCGAAAACTGTTCTTATGTAGACAGATTTATAGGTTCAAATCCTTGAGCATGTATACTTGTCGGGTATCCATCCTCCGAATCAGTTTTTGTCACCACATAAGTGTGACTGCGAAACCGAATAAACGATAATATGTTTAGACAATCATACGCAAGAAATCAATCACATCATCCGTTCCGTTCCGTCGGGCGGCGTAATAGTTCTCATTTTGCTCCCCGCGCGCGTGATGCCCGCGTTGAGCCGACCCGGTACATCAGTAAAGCCACTGCAGTCGGAGAGTCAGCACCCGCGCCGTACACCGCGGCTCACCAATTTGTTGATTTTGACATAGCACCGGAACTAAAAGCGAATATCGTTGCCCGCGGATATACCGCGCCTACGCCTATTCAGGACCAGGTTATCCCCTATATTTTACAGGGACGTGATGTGGTTGGGGTCGCAAATACAGGAACGGGTAAAACTGCTGCGTTTCTTCTTCCCCTTATCGACAAAATCATGCGGAATCGTCTTTCCAAAGTCCTTGTCATCGCGCCAACCCGTGAACTTGCCGTCCAGATCGATGATGAGCTTCGTTTATTTTCCCGGGGTCTTCACATCCAGTCGGCTCTTGTTATCGGCGGGGCGAGCATGGGGAATCAGATTTGGAAATTAAAACAGCACCCGAATTTTCTTATCAGCACGCCGGGGCGACTTAAGGATTTTGTACAACAGGGACTTATCCAATTATCAGACTACAAAACCATCGTCCTTGATGAGGTCGACCGGATGGTGGACATAGGGTTCATCGCGGATATCCGCTATCTTATTTCTCTTTTGCCGAAAGAACGTCAGTCATTGTTTTTCTCGGCGACCGTATCAGGGTCGGTAAGCGGTATTATCGCAACCTTTCTCAAGGATCCGGTGACCATATCGGTAAAAGTCCGGGAAACGCTTGCGAGCATCGACCAGGATATCATTCGGGTGAGAAGCAAAGAAGAAAAAATGAGTATGCTCCAGACGATGCTAAAGAAGCAGGAATTTTCCAAGGTGCTCATTTTCGGACGGACCAAATGGAATGTCGAGAAGCTTGCACGTAATCTTGCAGAAAACGGTTTTTCAGTCGGATCCATTCACGGGAATAAATCACAGGGCCAGAGAATGCGGGTGTTAGCTGATTTTAAACAAAACAAACTTCAAATATTAGTCGCAACCGATGTTGCATCCCGTGGGCTTGATATCAGTGATGTCTCCCATGTCATCAATTTCGATGAGCCTCAGTCCTATGATGATTACGTACATCGTATTGGCAGGACCGGCCGGGCAAATAAAACCGGTACAGCGCTTACGTTCGTCGGATAATACTCTCTTATACTTTTCCCCAATGTGCTTTGCCCCGACCCATGACGACGGGGTTCGTTTCTCTATTCCAAATGACGGCGGTATCTTCATCAATGCCAAGCCAGTTTTTTCCTACATCTCCGGGTGCTTCGTCCATTGCCCGCGCTATTTTATCTTTGAAAGTCTTTAGGCCCCAGTCAAAGTGCGGCCAGATTGTGTATGGAACGAGCCCCAACGATTTCGTCCACCCGGGCCCTTTGCCGTTTTGGAAGAATACCGAACGTATGTTTGCAGGAATCCAGCTTCCTAATAACATAGCACCGGCCGAGCTTCCCGCGAGAGCCGCGCCCTGAAGGAAGCGTGAATGGATAACTTCCCATGCGGGAGAGTCTTGCATGGTCGACAGAACGTACCCGGGGTCGCCGCCCGAGAAATAATACGCATTTGCTTTTCCGAGAACTTCAACGACCGATTGTTTCGTTGCGTCACTACGGGTGCGGAGGGGGATGCCGATTGATGTAATGCCGAGTTGCTGGTAATGCCTCGTTCCGTCCTCCGCCCATTTCCACCATTTGCGCTCCCGTCCCGCCGCGGTTGGTATTATTGCGACCAGCGGATTTTGAATGGGTTGGAGAAAATACCGGTCGATGTCAGTCATGGCATCGGTAAATTCACCGGATCCTGCGAGAAGTAATGGCCCCTGTGTCATAAATATATTGTATCGTATCTCACAAAAAATGGTACAATCGAACACGCATATGAGACCCGTCTTTTTTTCCACACCAAGCGAATTCCGTCAATGGCTTATGCGGAACCATGACACGATTACGGAAATCTGGGTCGGATTTTACAAGAAAAATTCTGGGAAAAAAGGGATAACATATGCGGAAGCACTCGATGAAGCGCTTTGTTTCGGATGGATCGACGGACTTGTTAATAAATTTGATGACGCCTCTTATATGCAGCGGTTTACGCCCAGGAGAAATAAAAGTGTATGGTCAAAAATTAATACGAGCCACATAGAGCGGCTCATCCGTGAAGGTAAAATGATGCCGTCGGGACTCCTCGCGGTTGACGCAGCGAAGAAGGATGGCCGATGGGCGCGTGCGTATAATTCTCCCAGCGCAATCACAGTCCCTGATGATTTTCTGAAGGAACTCGCCGTATATGCAAAGGCGGATGTATTTTATAAAACGCTCAATAAAGCGAATGTATACGCAATTGCCTATAGATTAGCAAACGCCAAAAAGCCGGAAACGCGGCAAAAATGGATACGGAAAATTATTGAAATGCTTGAGGCCGGAAAGAAATTTCACTGACGTCCGGTGCTCACGACATATTCGTCAACATTTTATGCACACGTTTTTTTACTGTTCGTTTCCGGTAATTTTCAGAAAGAATACTGATATTGCCATCCACCTCGAGAATCGCCAAATCTACCGCTGAAATATTCTGTACACCATGTTCCCGGACGGCTTCGGCGAGTTCAGCCTCGGTAATTTTGGCTCGGTCGAGATGTTCTTTGATTACTTTCCCTTTATAGATAAGCATGAGGGGGTCTCCCTGAATGAGACTGCTTATCTTTCTAGACCGGAAAAGTAACAGTTTAAACAGATAATTGATTATAAATAATGACGTTGCTGCGATAATCCCGGCAGGAAGTGATGTATTATTACCGACCATGGCGTTTTGAACAGCATTACTAATGAGAAGAATGAACACGAGATCAATGACGGACAACTGTGACAATTCTTTTTTACCGAATAACCGGATAGCAAGAATGATAAATACATACACTACAGCTGCACGGATAGCGACAGTAAAAAGATCGTTCATATACATTCTGTCATTGGTTACTATTTTGACGTATTGACTGTGATAATCGATCCCTTTGTATCCGAAAGAGTAAACGGTGATCGGTTGTTGAATAGTTTAGTTGAATCACCGGCAACGGCGATTGCGGTTGTTTGCCATTATCCATATAACGTTTATTCTTGCGTCCTAACGCGATACGTATTGTATAAATATTGTATCACACGAACGGCGATTACCTTTGTTATAATAACCAAAATGGCTAATCCGAATCAAATCTCAGTGTTTTGTTCAGCGCGTGACGTTGACAAACGGTATATTGACGCCGCTCGGGATTTTGCGGCGTTAATGGTCCGGAATAGCTACGATTTGGTGTGGGGAGGATCAGATACGGGGCTCATGCAGGTTGTCGCTTCAACGGTAAAAAATGGCGGGGGGGCGCCTTATTGGAGTAACGATTGCAAGATTTCTCTCTATCGCACGAAAAGATGCCGATGAGATGATTACCGCGGTATCGCTCGGTGAGCGGAAACGAATGATGATAGAGAGGGGGAGTGCGATTGCAGTACTTCCCGGGGGCATCGGAACGGCAGATGAGCTTATGGAAGTATTGGAGCGGAAGAAACAGGGGGAACACAGTAAACCGGTCGTTGTTTTGAACACGGATGATTTTTACCGGGGCATTCACCTGCAGCTTAAAAAAATGTATAACGAGGGATTTATCCCGATGCCGCTTGAAAATCTTGTGTATTTTGCAAAGACTCCTCATCTGGCGATAGAGTATATCGCCAGCGCGCTACACAAATGATCCTCTCTTTACGATTTTAACGCAGCGTCAATTTCAGTTTTAAGCTGATCATACGGAACTGCACCCACGATCGGTGTTCCGTTAATGAAGAAAGTCGGTGTGCCGGTTACTCCACCCTGTTGACCTGCGGTGAAATCACTATTTACCTGTGCATTGTCTTTATTGCTGCTTAAGCATGATTGGAATTCATCTGTGTTCATGCCGAGCGTCCCTGCAACCTGGGTTAGATTATCCGTTGTGTACATGGACGTATCGGTTTCCGGTGGTTGATTTTTGTAAAAATAGTCATGCATGTCCCAGAATTTTCCTTGATCATTTGCGCACTCAACCGCGTTGGCGGCTACCGTTGAAGCAGGGCCAAGAAATGCATATTGGCGGAACGCAAACTGGATTTTACCCGTATCAATATAGTCTTTTTTAAGTTGCGGTTCCGTATTTGTAAAAAACTGTTCGCAAAAAGGACATCGAAGATCCGCAAATTCCACGACGGTTACTTTTGCATTTTTATTTCCTAATGCCGGAAAGTGTCCGACATCCATTTTAACTTTTTGCGGCGCGGTCGACGGTGCGGCGTTCGGTGCTCCCTGTGACGGCGTACCGGCAGCCACCTGTGTGCCGCCTTTTTCTAAATATTGCACTTTTGTATAGAGTGATCCGAGGAAAAATGCAGCAACGATAATCACTGCGACGAGTATATACGTTGTAACATCTTTTTTAACAGGAGTATTTTTCATATGTAGACATCATAAGGCGTACAATTATTTTTGTAAAGTACTTTACAATGTCGAAGCTATGTGTTGAAATATTTTTGCAAATTTCATTGCGCTTGATGGAGCGGACTCAAAGTATAAATACGGTTCCGTCAACTCAAGCTCCATTATCATGAAGGTTTCCCTAACGTTTATGCCGTCAACCCGTGCATAAAGAGTCGGTGTGTCCAGTTTTTCGAGTATTCGGGAGGCCTGTCGGATAAGCATATTACTGGGTTTAATTGTGGTGACGCTGCCCCCGAATGCGTATGTTGAGCGGAAGTCGCCGGCTTTGGGGCGCTTGAGCACTGCATGACTGTAGTTTCCTCCGATAAATATGAGTGAGTATTCGCCGTCGTCGACGGCCTCATTCATGAGCGGCTGTATCAGAACATCAGATTTCTTTAACAGATTGTCCAACTGTTTTTGTGATGATTTAACAGTGTCAATCTCCCCCCGTGAGACTTCAAAACCGTCTGCGCCAATTGCAGGCTTCAGAACAAAATGTTTCCATTTCTTATTTTTTATAATATCATGGAGAAAATATTTTTCCTTCATCGTTATATATACGGTAGGGATGATATTGACACCGTTATACTCGAGATCTTTAAGATATTTTTTCGTTGAATTCCACCGCAGAACCGGAACAGGATTCCAAACACGTGCATGTATTGCCGTTAAATAGGTAAGCCACACATTGTAGTCATCGATATGTTTGTAATAGTCCCAACATGATCTCGGAATGAGATAGTCATAAGAAAGCCAATCCGCTTTTTTATCATTCCATATAACCGGTTGAGGGGTAAACCCGAGTTCTTCAAGCGGTTGAAGTAATAATTGATCACTTACCGATAATTTAGGGAGACGCTGACACGTCACGATGCCGACTTTTTTCATGGACGTAGTATATAATGTGGTTAATCGTATGTCGAAGTTTGCGCGTGGAATTTTGTATTTATGTGTTTCGGTAGTGCTCTACAGCATCATGCCGGTTCTCATACGGACGCTCGGACATGGTCATGTTCCTCCTGCGTCACAGGTTTTCCTTCGGTATATTGTGGCATTTGGCGCAGCACTCCTATACTTCGCAGCGACGAAGTCAAGAATCGCTATTAAGAAACATGATATTCCTCTTCTTATTTGTGTTGCACTTTTTGGCTACGCCCTGGTAAATCTATTTTATACGTGGGCAAACCTGAGCACGCAGATCGGCACGGTTCTTTTTATTTTTAACTCTTCAACCGTATTGGGACCACTCCTGGGGTTTTTATTTCTTAAAGAACGAATGAATTCCTCAAAAATTATCGCAATGGTAATAGGACTTTTGTCGCTATTTTTTCTTTTCCGGCCCGGGCCTTTTGTCACATGGGAACAGGGAGCTCTTTTTGCCTTTATCGCAGCGATCGGTTCTTCGTTCTACGTTATCGGCAGAAAAAAATTGGGAACGTATGATTCAAAATTGATACTCCTTATTAACACTGTTGTAGGCGTTGTGGTATTAGGATTTATCGCGATTATGACCGAATCGCATTTCTTTACCGGAAGTGGTGTCGGATCGCTTACACCGACGACTTGGATTGTCACCGTTCTGTTCGGTCTTGATAATTTTACGGCGTACTTATTTATGACCAAAGGATATCAGCTCGTCTCGGCCGGAACGGGAAGCATGGTGATGCTTTCCGAGAATTTTCTGGCGATTCTTTTCGGTTTTTTGTTTTTCAGTGAAATACCAACAGTTACAACGTTCATCGGCGGCGCTCTTATCCTCACCGCATCGATGCTCGTTATCCTCAAAAGTGAAAGAGTCTGAAAGTTTTTGGTTTTATCATCCCACCAGATCGAATGATTGAAGCTTTTCTTTCGTATCTTCAGAGGGTGCTTTAAGTAGGCTGGCCTGAAGGGAAACGAGCTGCGCGTAGAGGCCCTTCGTATCATGGAGAAGTTCTCTGTGTGAACCGTATTGGGCGACACGGCCGCCTGAGAGCACCAGCAGATGATTTGCTGAGGCGATTGTTGACAGACGATGGGCGATAATTATGGCGGTTCTGCCTTTTAAAAGTTCCTCGAGACCTTTCTGGACTTCTATTTCCGATTTGGAGTCAAGAGAGCTTGTCGCTTCATCAAGGATGATGATCGCAGCGTTTTTAATCATCGCGCGGGCGATCGCAATCCGTTGTTTTTGGCCTCCTGATAACTTTACGCCGCGCTCCCCAATGGTGCTTTGATATCCTTCGGGCAGACCCATGATAAATTCGTGTGCGTTTGCCGCCTTTGCGGCTTTTACGACCATCTCGTCGGTAGCGTCAGGCTTACCGTATCTGATGTTATCCATTATCGAACCCGAGAAAAGGAGCGACTCCTGGAACACGACGGCAATCTGGTCATGAAGAGATTTTTGTGTTACCTGCTCGATGTTTTCATTGGCGACGGTGATGGCGCCCTCCTGTGGTTCGTAGTAGCGGAGAAGCAAATTAACTATCGTTGATTTTCCCTGACCTGATTCGCCGACCAATGCAAATTTTTCTCCCCTGAAAACGGTAAATGAAATATCTTTTAGTACGTCTTTGCCGGACTCGTAGCGAAAAAATACGTTTTTGAACCGAATAAAGGGATCACGCGGTTTCGTGTCTTTAATTTTGAGCGTCTGAGCTTCCGGTCTATCATGGATCTCCGTTTGTGTTTCAAGAACCTTGAAATAGTCAGATGATCCGGCGCTAGCTTGCTGTATCTGTTCAAGTATGAACGACATGGCAAACAACGGAAACCGCGCCTGCTGGACAAGCTGTAATAGGAAGGTCATCTCACCCAGCGTGTACCGTTTTTGGAATGTCCAGTAAACGATATAGCCGAATATCCCGAAAAGAATGAGATTGAGAGTAAGACGCCGTGCAAAATCATAGAGATGCCATTGTCTTGTTTGTTTTTTTGTTAATGTTTCGATTTCGTGACGGGATTTTAAGAACGCTTTCAGTTCGGCAAATTCCGCAGCAAATGATTTAACAACACGTATGCCGACAAGACTTTCAAATACCCGTCCCTGAGAGAGATCACTGATCGTATTTTTTTGGTCTTCAATCCCCATCCACGCTGTGCTTGATCCATGAGAGATGATGATATAAATCGGAAACAGGATTGCCAAAAGGATAGCAATGACCGGTGAATACCGTGCAAGGAGAATAATAGTGACGAGCGCCGTCAGGAAAAAGGGGAGGAAGTTATTAAACATACTTTGAATAAAATCGGTGATGGACGTGATACCCCGGTACAATTTGTTGACGATTTTACCGGTAATTTCGTTGTCAAAATAGCCAATGTGCAGAGACAAGACATGTTCATAAAAGCGCTTGGACAAGTACGTTTGAATCCGTATTGAGAGTAGGTCTCCGGCCCACTGGCCGAATATCGTGAGGAGGGTGATAGCCAGGTCCGTGCCGATATATATGCCAAGTAGACTCAGGATATAGGAAACGTTCGTGGGTTTTCCATTCAATTGCCCTACGATCGCATCAACGATAAGTTTTGTGATAAACGGACCAACTAAAGCGAGGACAGACACGAGGATGACAAACACGCTCATGAAAATATACCAAGGGGCATACTGTTTCGTAAATTTAATGATTCGGAAAATGGGTTGCATGTACGTAATTATCTCATGAATGTGAGATAGATTACAACGGTTGCGGAGACTACCTGAGGGATTGTTTTTTTAATGTATCTACTAATGTTTCAAGTTGAGTCAATGTCTGATCGCTTAAATAATGCTCCAGTCCTTCAATGTCATGCTCAATAATACGGTCGGGGAGATGCAAAAGATGAAGAAACTCCGATAAAATTTTATGGCGTTTCTGGATACGGAGTCCTACACTCCGGCCTTTAGGGGTCAGCGTAAACCCACGGTATCTTTCACGCAGAATATAACCTGACATTTCGAGTTTCTTGAGCATCATCGTCACTGATGCCGGTTTGACATTCAATCGTTCCGCGATATCGACGACGCGCGCATACCCTTTTTCATTAAGGAGTTCATAGATGCGTTCAAGATAATCTTCGTTTGGTGTAGTGAGATGCGTCATATACGTCTGTATTATATACCCAAAATAATTTTTGAAATAAGCCAAACGTTAAGTATGATAATAACTGCTGTGACAATCCAACTTACTATGTTAAGAGTCTTCGAATTTGCGAATTTGCCCATATATTTTTTGCTTCCGGTAAATAACACGAGCGGCACAACGGCAAAAGGTAACTGAATGCTTAAAACAACCTGACTTAAGATTAAAAGCGCTGCGAGTCCGTGGGAGCCATACCATAGTACGACAAAAATTGCGGGAATTATTGCGAGCATCCGTGTTATCAGCCGTCGTTGCCACGGGGCGAGATGAATATCGACGAATCCTTCCATTACAACCTGTCCCGCAAGCGTTCCAGTGATTGTTGAATTATGACCTGACGACAAGAGCGCAATGGCAAATAATGCGCTCGCGAGACCTGTTCCCAAAAGGGGAGTCAAAAGCCGGTAGGCGTCTTGAATTTCAGCAATAGAATGAATGCCGCGGGTGAAAAATGTCGCCGCCGATACAATAAGAATTGTCGCGTTTACCACGGTTGCAATGACAAGAGCGATATTTGAATCCCAGGTTGCGTAGGTGATCGCTTCTTTTTTATTTTTTATTTCTGAACCAAAATCCCGGCTCTGCACAAGCGCTGAATGAAGATACAAGTTGTGGGGCATCACTGTGGCACCCAAGATACCGATTGCGATATAGAGCGTTTCTTTGTTATTGATAAGCTGGATTGTCGGAAAGATACCGCGAAGAAGCGGGAGAATATCGGGGCGCGAAAGAAACGTTTCTATCATGAAGCTGCCGAGAATGACAGTAATAAGAGATATCACTAAACCCTCAAGATACCGTACACCTTTATGTTGTAGATAGAGAAGGATAAGCGTATCAAATGCGGTAATGATAACTCCTGCTAATATCGGGAGATGAAACAGCAAATACAATGCAATAGCGGATCCGATAACCTCAGCTAGATCGCAGGCGGTGATGGCGATTTCCGCCATAATCCATAAAAATCTTCGCACCGGAACTGAATAATGATCACGACAAGCTTGCGCAAGATCCCTGCCGGTTGCGATACCCAGTTTTAAAGAAAGATGCTGTAGGAGCATTGCCATAAGCCCCGAGATTATGACAACGGAGAGAAGCATGTATCCGAATTTCGATCCGCCCGCAAGATCAGTTGCCCAGTTACCGGGATCCATATAGCCGACCGCTATGAGATATCCTGGGCCGGCAAACGCAAGGAATTTTTTCCATTTTGAAAGGTCAGGAAGTATAGGGACGGACCGGTGAATTTCTTCAAGACTTTTACCCATGCGCAGTATGTTAACATATCTAATAATGTTAGACAAGACTAAAATAGGGAAATACGATACCGTTTGCTATAATGAAGGTTGTGAAAAAGAATTTTTCCGGTTCGCCGGTTGTTTTACGATTGTTTTTGTTCCTTTACTGTCTTCTCATCATGTCCGTACTTGTTGGGCTTCCGTATCTTCTGATTCAACAGGATCTGCGGCAAAGCGCGAATGACCCGCAAATTCAGATGTCGGAAGATCTTGCGCGGCATTTATCGAAGGGCGAGGCGGTTTCAGCTATTCCATTTCCAGAGTCAGTTAATATGTCAGAAGACCTTGGTGAGTTTGTAAGCATTTATGATGATAAAGGCGGGCCTATTGCGTCAACTGCATACCTAAATGGTCAACTGCCAAAAGTACCAATCGGGGTACTGCTTTATGCGAAAACTCATGGTCAAAACCGCATTACCTGGCAGCCGCAAGTTGGGGCAAGGGCCGCAATTGTTGTGACTCCATATAAAAACGGCGCCATAAGCGGCTATGTGGTCGTTGGGCGGTCACTTCGTGAAGTTGAAAAACGCGAAGATCAGATGTTTTCAATTGTGAGTCTTGTCTGGATAGGATTATTTTGTCTCATTTCAATTATATTTTTCATTTTGCCCAATCTTTCAAAATTCCGCTAACTTTTCCTATGACGTTTGTGTGTTTTGATCTCAATGAAACACTTATCACTAACGCGACGTGGCTTCAATTGAATACTACGCTTGGAGTTACCAAGGAAGAAGATAAAGAGCTTTTGCGCTTGTGCGAGGATGGGAAGCTTTCCTATAGAGAGGGGCAAAAGCGGTTGGAAATACTCTACAGGAAGCGGGGAAGAGCAACCGAAGTTAACATTAAGGCTATTCTTTCAGACTATACCTTTCTTCCGGGGGTGCGTGAAATGATCACATACCTTCAGATGAAAAATTTTACACTTGCTATTCTTTCTAACTCAATTGATTTATTGGTGAAAGATGTTGCCCGTCATCTTCATATTCCGTACGCAGTTTCAAATAATCAATTTATATTTGATGGAAGGGGATGGTTAAAGGAGATTATCGTAACAGATGACGCCGCCCATTTTAAATGGAAGCAACTTCAACGGTTGTGTCGAAAAGTTAACAGTACGCCGCGCGATAGTTTTTATATCGGAGACGGGGAAGATGATCGTGAAATATTTTTACATACGAAACGCGGAATAACGTTTCTTGATTCCCCGGTAGCACCGGTTGCATGGAAGACGATAGACCGGTTAACGGATTTGAAAAAAATTCTCTAATGAATAAGCATGGCATCGCCGAAGCTATAGAAACGATAGTTATTGTTGACCGCTTCAATATACGCATGAAGAACGGCTTCCCGACCCGCAAATGCGGAGACAAGAACGATAAGTGTGGATTTTGGTAAATGGAAGTTCGTGAGCATCGCGTCAATAACTTTAAATTGAAACCCCGGTGTTATAAAGAGATTAATATCACCGCGGAATTTTTTAAGTAATCCGCCGTTTATTGCGGCAACTCCCTCAAGCGTTCTTACTGTTGTTGTCCCTACTGCAATTATCCGCCGACCGTCTTTTTTACCTTTATTAATCGCCTGAGCTACTTCATCGGTTATCTCAGCCCATTCGCTGTGTATGGTGTGGGATTCAATTGTTTCCGACTTGATCGGCATAAATGTTCCCAAACCGATATGCAGTGTTATTTCGAGAATCGTGACCCCTTTTTCTTTCAGTGTTGTAAGAATTTGTTTTGTCAGGTGGAATCCTGCGGTGGGCGCGGCGACAGACCCGACGTATTTCGCATAGATCGTCTGATAATCGCTGTCTTTTGGAATTTTCTTTATATACGGAGGGGTAGGAATATCTCCGTATGTATTAGCCCGATCTATGACGTCTTCCGGTGCATTCGGAAATGTTACGGTAAACGTACCATCAGAATTTTTCCCGGTAACCTTACAGGAAAAATTTTCTGCAATCAGAATTGTTGATCCGATCAGGATTCTTTTTCCCGGTTTTCCCAATGCCAACCACTGGTTGTTTCCTGTCGGCCGGACGAGAAATAATTCTATGTTCCTATTGAGAATCGTGCCATGGAGTCTGGCGTGAAATACCTTTGTATTGTTAATAACGACAATATCGCCGCGATGGAAAAACCCGGGGAGATCACGTACGTGATGATGCTGAATAGCTCCGGTCACGCGATCAAAGAGCATGAGTTTTGCGTATTCGCGGGGCTCCGCCGGTGACTGCGCAATCGATTCCCGCGGTAGATGATAATCAAAATCAGATATTGATTGCGGCATATTCCATATTGTAGTACATCAGTATTGTGTTTTGGAAGATAGCAACAGCCTGGATTCCTAATAACGATTACTTTATAATATACTCCTGTGAAACGAATGAATCTGGTAGCATTTAACGTTCAATTCGGAAAGCGTGTCGACCGCGTGATTGACTGGGCAAACCGGTTGCCGTCTACCGACGTCCTATGTTTTCAGGAGTTTCCAAAGGATAAGATCCGGGAATGTCTCAGGTTATTAAGCAGGCGGCAGTACGGATTCAGGTTTGCTCCATCACTTGTCCGGCGGAAGCAATTATTCGGCGTGTTGACGTTATATCGGAAAGACCGCATGAAATTGGTGAGCACTTCCATTCTGACACTTGGTATGACGAAATTCGAGAGATCGATATTGCGTCACCGTACTTCCCGAAGCTGTCTTATTACCAGATTCTGTTACGCCGGAAGGACGGTTATCATCGTGAATGTCCATTTTGTTGCCTTTGCACTTAACACGTATAAATATTTACAGATTGAGAAGACCGCTCGTGGACTTGCGAAAAAAAATATTCCCGTCATTATGCTTGGTGATTTTAATATCTCAAGTGTGATGGGAAAGAGCAAACTTCTGACGATCATGAAAACCTACGGATTTGAAACGGAGCAGAAGCGGCTTGCCACTCACCGCATCATCGGGCTTCGCCATCAATTTGATTACGTATTTGCCCGATGGTGCCGGCTATCTTCAATAAGATCAGGGATCATAAGGCTTTCAGATCATTTTCCGATCTTTGCGCAATGCCAGTTATCTTAGGAAGATGCCCGGCCGCGTAATAATTCCTGAAAGAGCACGTCAAGAGGACAGGTGGCTAAACAAATTCGGGTATCAGCGCCTCCGTAGTAAACACCCAGATTGTTATTGACGATAAGTGCTCCCGAAGGGAAAACGATATTCGGAATTTTTCCCTCTACCTCATAATCGGTTTCCGGATAAAGAAGCGGCTCCTGAGTTCTCCCGATCACCTTCGTCGGATCATCCCCATCAAGAAGCGCCGCTTCGATCGTAAAAAATTTGTGGGAAGTCAGATAGCTCTTGATATAACAGTAAATGAAAAGCCATCCGTGTTTTGTCTTGATGGGCGGCGCTCCTACTTCGACATGATCATGTGTTGTTCGAAGGAGAGGGATGGTGTATCGGCCGACAGATCTGCGCCACTGTTTCCAATAATTGGCATTCCATATATCGCTTAATTTATCAAAATACGCAATACACATGCTTGAAGGCGGTTTGTCGGGGTTTATCGTTAAAAGAGCACAATATTTACCGTTTATCAAACCCGGGAAGAGTGTCATGGCTTTTGCATTAAACGGGGTGATTTGGTATTTGTGATCAATGGTTTTGAAATTCTTGGTTGTCGCGAGCGCGACCGTAATCCCTGCGGGTGTCGGCGGCCAATCGGCAAGAGCGGTATAAAAGATATGGTATTCATCACCAATTTTTGTTACGCGCGGATCTTCGCATCCGAATTTTTCCCAATCATGATCCGGAACAATAAGTTGTTTCCTTTCGGTAAAAGTAATGCGGTCGATGCTTGCCGCGTGACCGATGGTAGAAAGTTCAAGAGTTTTTCCGGCAATATTCCGCGCGGAAGATTGTGCGCGATACACGATGTGGCAGGTATTTCCCTCGATAATCGGACACCCGTTGAATGTTGCTTCCTGTTCCCACGTGTGAGAATGAAGGGGAGAAAGGATCGGGTTTCCGGGGAACCGTCTCAAGGATGCCATATTGAGATTATTCGTTAATGTAAAACCGGCCGTCCGCCGGAGGGAGTCAGCGACGCTTCTTCAGAAGTCTTGAGGTGCTCCAGAAACTCGTGAATGGGTGCCGTTGCTGCGCACGTTACCATATCGGCGCCGCCGTAATACACATTTAATTTGTCGTTCATGATGACTGATCCGCACGGATAGGCGACTCCTGCCTTATATCCCTCATTTTCATACCATTCCGTGGGTTCAAGAATCGGTTTCACTGACCGGTGGAGAACTTTCGAAGGGTTCTTAAGATCCAGAAGCATAGCGCCCATTTTATATCTGCTTGGATCCTGATCGCCCACCGCCTGATAGATAAGAAGCCATCCGTCATCTGTTTTTATCGGTGGCGCGCCAACCCCGACTTTTCTGCTGTCCCAATAATGCGGTCTCGGAGTAATTTTTTCCTGACCGGTCAGCCATCGTGTTTTGCCGTCAAAATCGAGATCATCGACGTAATCAACGAGAATGTTCGGGAAAATCCGATGGAATATAACGAATTTCCCGTCTATTTTTTCGGGCAGTAAACACGCGTTTTTATTCACCTGGTTCGGTTTTGAGATGAGGACCGGCTTCTTCCAATTCCAGCGGTGTGAGAGAAAATCATTAAGATCAATCGATGTTAACGCGACGCGGGGTGGACTCCAACCGTCATACGCAACATAGGTCATATAGACTGTTTTGCCGATTTTTGTAAGTCTCGGATCCTCGCAGCCCCCGTAGCATCCACCGCCCGAAGCGTAGGGAGAATAGGATGCGTTCTGTGAAAATGGCGTATTACACTCAAATGACTCCGTCGGTGTATAAATCGGTTTGTCGAGCCTTTCATCAAAGTTTGTCCCATCTGCGCTTGATGCGTAGCCAAGGACCGAAACATCCTGATCTCCGATGGCACGGTACACCATGTGGACACGGCCCTCTTCGTAGAGAGCACCCGGGTTAAAGACTGCGCGTGATTCCCAAAAATGGTCTGCAATCGGTTTAATAATCGGATTATCCTTGATTTTCTTCAGGAGAAACGCCGGCGCGCCTCTCTTATATTCACCGAGCTTGTTAAATCCGGGGTGTGTGAGCGCAAACAATCCGTCTTTATCTGAAAGCCAATAGGTGATATATAATCCGTGGAATGTAATTACTCCGACGGGATAGGCTTCTTTATTCCGCCAATCGGCGGGGGCTTCCCATATTGGTTCGGGATACGAAACCAATAATTTCTCAGGGTTTTGTTTATCAAATAAGGCGGCATTGAGTGCGACATGGTGTCCGTCTTTGATCACATAATAGAGAAGTAAAATCCCGTCATGAGTCACTTCGACGTGCGCCACTTTAACAGGCCAGACGCCGAAAAAATCTTTTTGCGGAGTCAATACGGCTTCTTCCTTCATATTCCACGTCGTGAGATCCGAGGCGTATGCAACATGAATTGACTGTTCGCCCACATACATGACTGACGAATTGTTGTATTGATAATCGCTTACAATAACGCCGGTTTCACTCACCCCTCCTGCTCTTCCAATTCGCTGCCAGCGGATCAGATCTTTTGAGGTGGCGATATACGAACTGCAATATTTTTCTTTGCGGTATTTATAGAGCAGAACATACGTATTACCCACATGAGCTATTCGAAAATCCTGAGTCTTATGCGGATTAACGTTTCTCCTCTTTTCATCAACAATTTTTGCTTTATCTGTGTGGGAGGAAAATGAAAATCCGTCAAGACTGTGGTCAGCCTGGTAGAATTTACTGTTTTCGTTCAGGGTGTGATAGAGGAATACGCCATTTTTATCCGCAATGACGCCTAAAGGGGTGGTTTCCTTGATGATGCGATGAGGGTCTTCCATATAGACAAAATCCTGACCAAAATCAGTGCTTGCCCACTTAGATTACACTGTTTTTTTGACGTTGTATATACCATATTTTTATTACAGGACAACAAAAATGTTTGTGAGATAGATTACGCCCCAGTTGCTTGAAATGGGCCGTTATTATGGATAGAATCGTGAGAATACCTCAATAAAAAGATCTGCAATTTCTTCGATTGCGAGGCGGTTTTCCGTCCCGACCGCGATACGGATAAAGGGTTTTGTCGGAACGCTTAGGATGGCAGTCAGATATATGCGGATTGTGTTAAGGCCAAAACTCGTACCCGCGACGATTTGTATTTGTTTATTATTTGCGGCTGTAATTACGGATTTAACGAATCGTTGATACGTTGGTATAGTTTGATATTGTTTTTTCAAATTAATAGCAAAAAAACTTCCATGGAATATTATATCCTTTGTCCAACCAAACGATGGGTGATTGGTGAGCCCCGGGTATGAGATTGAATCAAATGGACCTTCAGGATGCAGATCGATCCATGATTGTAGACGCGATGCGATAATCGTCGCATTACGAGCATGTCGTAACAGTTTTCGATGCAGGACTTTTCGATTAGGGCTTGGAAGCGACATCACAACGGAGTCAAGAATATTCGTACCGAGATGCTCACGATAATCAGAAAGTTTTGTCCCGACTCCATAGCACCAAATGAGACCTGCGGTGACCCGATCCATACCGAATTGGTGGTATTTATTGAGACTTTCAAAAACAATGAGGCGGACGGGTGAGCGTTTTCCGAAAACGTGCTGAAGCGGTTGGAACATACATGTAAGGCAGGTGTTATCGATAACAAGGTATGTTTCCTTTTTCGCGTATTTGACTATGGCCGGAATAATTACAGATAGATTGGGAACTGAGACTTCTTCAGCATTCGATAAGCTGTCTAAGAGAATGACGGTAGGCTTTATATTTTTAATGACGTTTAGAATTGCTGGCGTGTCGGATTCATGAACGGAAATTATTTGACCGGCAAAAGCCGCCGTTATAAGTGCTTTATTCTCAAACCAGATTGAGTTTCCAATAAGGACCTTTCCTTCGGCTTTCTTTTCCAACAGAAGAAAGTTGAGAATGGTCGTAAATGCCGCCATGCCGCTCGATGTTGTATACGCGTATACCGGAAATTTAATCCAATTATCAATATATTCCTTGAGAAATGCCCGTTCGTAATGAAATGCATCTTCGTGACGGTCCCGCTTGTAATCATTAACCGTTGCATAAATTGTGTTTGTTTGTCTGCCGGCTTGAGAGTGAAGTGAATGACTAAAAGAAGGCGACTGCCAATCGGTGCTTGTAATGAGCGCCCCGAACAGAGTTTGGTGCGTCCGGAGAAATTCACGAATTGAGTTAATTACTTCTACCGTGCTTGATAATAATTTGCGGGATGGAAAATTGGCGCGAATAGCTTTACGGGTTTCGGTGATTTCCCTGAGATTATCGTCGCAGCGCTTTATATATTCGTGGGTTCTTGTAGAAACATCGTAAAATGTCTTCGGAGCAATGTGTTGTTTAGTTTTTTGTATATCGTGAAGGAATTTATTAAGCCGGTCCGTCGAGTCTTTCACGAGGTATTGGATTTCATCCAGATCGTTTTGACAGTCCGCAATAGCTGCAGACAGGAGTTTAGTGTTCGCGGACGGTTCAGATATCATGGGGGTGTTGCGCTGTGTTGACGGCAGTTATCATCATGCTTCATGCATTATATCACCGTTATTTGTATGTTCGATCCCGCGAATACAGATCCCTGATTCAGAGAAAAAATCCACGAAGTGATGCCGGTAATAATAGGTTTATATCGGTAGATTGCGCAGGAATTACCGTGATATGATACAAGAGTATGATTCTGCCCGATGATCAGCTCAAGTCGCTCCTCCTTCAAAGCAAAATTTTACCGCAGGAAAAGCTTGAAGAGATAGCCGAAAAATCAAAAGCCTCTCAAACAACCCTCGCAAACGGTCTTATCGACGCGGGTGTTCTTACGGATGAGCAAATCGGTCAAGTGATCGCGGGCAGCTTTAAAGTGCCATTTGTCGCCCTCTCAAAAGTATCCATCTCCGAAGATGTTTTTCATATCATTCCTGAAAAAATCGCCAGGAAGCAAAAAACCATCGTATTTGCCCGTGACGCAGAGGACATCAAACTTGCGATGGCGGAACCGAAAAGCACGGATTTACTCGATATGGTCGTCAAGAAGACCAATCAGAAAGTTTCCGTGTATTATGCGACGGATAAAGATATTGATAATACCCTTCAGATCTATAAAAAGGTTCTTCAGAAAACCATCGACGAGTTGTTAAAGGAGGATATAAAAAAAGCGACGACGCTCGTGTCTGATGATTTACCCATCGCTAAAATTGTTGACGTACTTCTTGATGCTGCATATCAGGATAAAGCCTCAGATGTTCATATTGAGCCGGAGGAAAATAATTCGCTTATCCGGTTTCGAATAGACGGTGTGCTTCATGACGTACTCCGGGTGCCGAAGGTCCTTCATGACCGCATTATGACAAGGATTAAAGTGCTTTCGAGTTTGAGAACCGATGAACATATGAGTGCACAGGATGGAAAAATGCGTATGGCGATGGATGAAGAGCAACTCGATATCCGAGTGTCTATTCTTCCGGTTTCGGAAGGCGAAAAGGCGGTGCTCCGGTTGTTGTCGTCCCATTCGCGTGAATACTCATTATCCGATTTAGGGATGATTGAGGGCGATCTCCAGAAAGTAACGAATTCTTACAATAAATCATACGGAATGATTTTATCTACCGGGCCGACCGGATCGGGAAAAACGACATCAATTTATGCCATCTTAAAAATCCTCAACACACGTGAAAAGAATATTACGACGATTGAAGATCCTGTTGAATATCGGGTCAAAGGTGCAAGTCAAGTCCAGGTAAACGTGAAGACGAACTTAACATTCGCAAACGGTCTCCGGTCTATTCTCCGTCAGGATCCCAACATTATCTTCGTCGGAGAAATCCGTGATAGCGAGACGGCAAGTATCGCTGTTAATGCTGCGCTTACCGGTCACTTAGTCCTCTCGACGCTCCATACGAATGATGCGGCTACCGCTATTCCGCGTCTTACCGATATGGGAGTTGAACCGTTTCTTGTCGCCTCGACCGTAAATCTCATCATTGCTCAACGGCTTCTTCGGAAAATCTGCGATTCGTGTAAAACGACAGTGACGATGACGCAGAAGGAGATCGAAAAACATATTCCGCGGTCTGCGATACAAAAACATTTCGGCGCGGAACCGGTGTTAACGATTTATCAGGGGAAAGGCTGCAAGGTGTGTCATCATACGGGATATCTCGGACGATTAGGTGTATTTGAAGTCCTTGAAGTATCAAAAGAAATTCGGAAACTCATTTCTGAAAAAGCCGATGCTGACGAGATTAACAAAAAAGCCCAGGATGAAGGGATGAATACCATGCTTGATGACGGACTTGATAAAGTACTGAAAGGCTTAACGACAATTGAAGAAGTGCTGCGTGTAACGAAAGTTGAAACATTATGAAAACGGATAACATAAGTCTATCAAGCAGCGAGAAGTTGGGTCTTATCGGAAGCCTGGCGACCATGCTGACGGCCGGTATTCCTATTCTTGAGGTCGTCAATTCTCTTAGGGAGGACGCGAAGGGTAATCAAAAAAAGATTCTTGATGCAATGATTGAAGATTTAATGCAGGGAAAGCACATAAACCTTACGCTGTCGAGATTTCCGGGGGTATTCGATAAGGTTACGGTCAATGTTATTAAAGCATCTGAGGAGGCCGGGACGCTGGACGTGGCGCTCATCGATCTTAAGCAAACGATACAGAAGGAAATCGAATTTAACGATAAAGTCCGTTCCGCTCTCATTTATCCTGTATTCATTATTATTATATTCTTCGCCGTACTTCTTATGATTCTTATCGTCGTTGTTCCGAAAATCAGCACCGTGTTTTCACGATTACACGTTGTGCTGCCGCTCCCGACAAGAATTATGATTTTTATGTCTAATCTTATCCTTGATCATACGCTCATTGTGCTTACATCTTCGATTGTGGTCGTCGTCGGAGGGTATTTCCTGTATAAACAGCAAAAAAGTATTATTATGGAATTTCTTTTCAGGCTGCCCGTCATTTCAAAACTTGTCCAGGAGATTGATATTACGAAGTTTTCTCGAAGTCTCCATCTGTTATTGTCATCCGGGCTTCCGATTACGATGGCTCTCGAATTGACGAGGGATGTCGTGGTGAGGAAAAAAACCGCTCAGATTATCTCGACCTCGCGGGAGATGGTGTTTGCAGGTAAACCACTTTCAGAGGGCTTCCGCGCCGCTAAAGGATATATTCCATCCATTATGATAAAACTTATGGAGGCCGGTGAAAAAACAGGATCACTCGACCGTTCTATGCAGGATATCTCCGAATACTTCGATTATGAAGTTACCAATACGCTCAAATTATTAACCGCCCTTCTTGAACCAATTCTTCTCGTGCTCGTAGGTATTGTGGTTGGCGGTATGATGCTTTCGATTATCGGGCCGATTTACGGAATGATCGGTCAGGTCGGGGCGCATTGATGCTATGAGACAACGCGGGTTCGTGTTTATGGAGCTTATTATCGTTTTTGCGATTGTCGCCATTCTTGTCGGCATTGCCGTTGTCAATATACTCGGTTCGAAACGAAAGGCGTCACTTACCGGCACGATAGATCCGCTTGTTGCTGACATCAGAAGTCAACAAACCAAGGCGATGGAGGGCGCAATAGTGAACGGCGCTATAGAACCTGCGTTCGGTATTTATTTTGCCTCAAATCAATATGTATTGTTTAACGGCGCTGCGTATAAATCCTCTGACAATACAAACTCCGTCGTTCCGCTTGACTCACGGGTGACGTTCAATACCATATCCTTGCCGGGTAACGTTATAGTTTTCGCTTCAAAAAGTGGTGAGGTTGTGGGATACGCGACAAACTCAAGCACCTTATCACTCAAAGAAATTGACAGTGGGGAGACTCAGACGATTAAACTCAATCACTATGGCGTCATCACATCGGTTCAATAACATGAGATTTGGGTCACCACGCGGTCAACTTCTTGTGGAGTTGCTTCTTGCGATGGCAATTTCGGCAATTATGCTCCCGGCACTCCTTGTTGGTCTCGTCGCTTCGCGGCAGGGGAAAGCTCAAGAAAGTGAACGGCTTGACGCAACAACGCTCTCAAAGGAAGCATACGATATTATCCGTATTATCCGTGAGCAGGGATGGTCGAATGTGTCAACAGATGGTACGTATTATCCTGTTCTCAATGGAAACTCCTGGTCGCTTGCTACCGGATCGGCGCAGGTCGGTGAATTTACCCGATATCTCACGATAACCGATGTATATCGCGATGCGTCAACAGGCGCGATCGCTACCTCAGGCGGAGTGCTTGATCCCTCGACAAAAAAAATCATTATTACCGTCATTTGGAATTCGCCCATAGCTTCAAGTGTGAGTGCAACGTATTATCTTGCGAGGACCGACAACGCAGTTTTTACGCAAAGCAGCTATGCGGATTTTAACGCTGGGACGAAAACGAATACACAGGTCGATAACCCGTCTGACGGAGAAGTGCAACTTTCTAATAATACAAAAGGTCAGTGGTGTAAGCCAGCATTTTCCGGCGCGACGATAACACTCCCCGACGGGCCGCCTGTTGCCGTTGCCGCCTTTGCGGATCCCAATACGACCAGTAATCCAAATAAAGTATTTGTTGCGGATTCAGCAACAGCTGCGACGTCGACAAAGCTCGCGTATCTGACTGTGACGGCAAATACCGATCCTCCGGTGCCCACGCTGCAGGGTAAATTTACCCTTGACGCATCGAAATACAGCAATAATTCCCTGGTTCCGACGGGCATCGGCCTGGATAACTCGTTTATAACGAACAAGGTCAAATACTATAAATCATCCGGTGGAAAAACATACGCACTTTTGGCTACGACGAAGCCGGATAAAGAAGTTATCGCCATACTCGTTGATGACGGAAATCCGTCAAACGACAACACCAACAACGGAGAGTATCAGGATTACGTGAATCACATTTATAAATACTGGACATTCTTTGATACACGGATCTATCAGGGGGTTGGCACGGATGATCAGGCACCGTACGGAGCGGGCGCCTCATCACTTGCGGTCTATCAGGATAAAGGGTACGTGACGTCCGGCGGGTTTCTGTATGAATTTGATTTAAGCAATATTGATAGTAAATCAACAAGTAACGGGCTCGACATGGTCGGATGCCGGATTGAGTTGGACGGATACGATTGTAACGTTTCAACAAGCAAAATCAGAAAATACGCAGCGGGAAGTACGGGAACCAATTTCCAGGCAGAACAGTCGGGGCAAACCGCATGTATGGATGGCGGAAATACGGAGATATATGCGGATAACGACATTTATCCGGTTTCAGCGGGAGGAAGCACCTATGTCTATGTTGCAGTCGGCGCCGGGGTAGACCCGGAGCTTAATATCGCAAACATGACGAGCGTTCCGACATCCGGGACTAATCCAACGATCAGTAACAGCAAATGCGGAACGATAGCCAATGGGAATGCAAGCTGGAAACGGGTGGGTTCGCTGGATTTCAATTCGAAGTCGGGTACCCAGGAATCGGCAAATTCGGTTTTCGCCAAGGCTGACGGCTCGCGGGCGTACATATCTTCCAACGGAACACTCGATGCCAACGGCGACGGGAAACCGGACAGCGATCAATTCTACGTTATCGACACTACGGATAAGACGAATCCGAAATTTATATCAGGCACACCCTCTACCGGTGCTCAAAGCGGATATTACCTTGGAACCGGTGCTGACGTGCAGCAGTATCCCAGGCAGTCGATTACGGTTTTCGGGGATTCACGGGCCCTTCTTTCCGGAATTGACGGAGTGAGCGACAGTAATAATGCGGAAGAATATCAGGTTTTAGATATAAGTAATGATTCAACTCCCAGTTATTGCGGTGGATTACAGTTTGATCAGGGGATTAACGATATGACGTCAATTACCGAGGCAGACGGAGATAAGTTTGTCTATATGGTTGCCAATACGACAGTGAATGAGTTGAAAATTATTCTGGGAGGACCTGTCGGAATCTTTCTTGACAGAGGGACAT
>CAYLQG010000005.1:0-41096 GCA_964385705.1 uncultured Gammaproteobacteria bacterium | reverse complement strand
TTAATAAAACGATATTAATCGTACCAATAAATAAGGAGAGCATTAATAATGAAAATGTTCCCAATATTGCTAAATAAACTGGAATAGCTGGAATTTTACCATTAGTTATCAAACGACTAAAGTTTGGATACAAAAAAATAGCATATTCTATCAGCAGAAAAAATCCAATAATAATTCTAGCTAAATATTCAAAGGAGTCAGTAATTAGACTACTTTTTCCTAGCGTCTCTGCTACTTTTGATAGATTGTCCATTTTAACTCTTCTGCCGCAGGAATGCGGGGATGTCAAATTCGTCCTCCTCAGGGGGAAGTTCGTCCTTCGGTGCCGGCGGCGTGTACGTCGCGGGAGGCTGTGACTGGTTCGGTATATTTTGTTGCTGCTGTTGAGTGCCATATAGACCCTGTGGCTGCTGAGGCGCCAAAGGTCGCCCGGGAACCGCTCCGTATGACGGCCGGCCTGATAATTCACGGAGTCTTCGCTTTGTCTCATCAAATCCTGTTGCAATAACGGTAATTTTTACCTGGTCGACGAGACTCTCATCAATGGTTGCACCGAAAATAATGTTTGCATCAGGATCAACGGCGGCGGATATGAGCTTTGCCGCTTCATCAACTTCCGCCATCGTAAGGTCGGCACCACCGGTGATATTGAATAGAACCCCCTTGGCTCCGTCAACGGATATTTCAAGAAGCGGGGAAGCAACTGCGCTCCGCGCTGCGGTCGCGGCTCTGTTTTCTCCGACCCCGGTACCGATTCCCATGAGCGAAGAACCAGCATTTGTCATAATGGTCTTCACATCCGCAAAATCAACATTAATAAGACCCGGCATAGTAATGAGGTCGGCGATCCCCTGTACGCCTTGCCCCAAAACGGAATCCGTCACACGAAATGCTTCAAGGAGCGTCATTTTCTTATCGATGACCTCAAGCAACCGCTGATTCGGAATGACAATAAGCGTATCAACTTTATCTTTTAGATTACTAATCCCTTCTTCTGCCGCGAGCATCCGTCTCGTCCCCTCAAATTGAAACGGCTTGGTCACAACGGCAACAGTAAGTGCCCCGAGTTCTTTGGCAATCTCCGCAACGATCGGTGTCGCCCCTGTTCCGGTTCCGCCGCCCTCACCGCAGGTTAAAAACACCATATCGGTATCACGGAGAAAGTCGTTTATCTTATCTTTGGATTCTTCAGCAGCCTGTTTGCCGACTTCAGGTTTACCACCAGCCCCCAAACCACGCGTTAAATTCTCTCCTATCTGCACTTTTGTGGACGCGAGACAGGTCAGAAGCGCCTGAGCGTCTGTGTTGATCCCTAAAAATTCAACTCCCGCAATTTGATTGAGGGAGATCATGGAATTGATCGCATTGCATCCGCCACCGCCTATACCAATCACTTTAATTTTTGCGAATCGTGCAATATCCGGCTTAATAAGCATACGTATACTCCGACAGGGGCAAGTCTGAAGGTATTCCTATTATCAAACGAAACGTCAGGGCATGAATGACTTTACCAGATCTATAAGCTTTCCTGCAATACCCTTTATTTGTACTTTCTCTCCGATTTTACCAAAGCCACCAAAAAATGCACTACCTTCGTACTTTTCTACCTTGCTGCCATACTGAAGGAGTCCTATGCTTGTTGCATATGCGGGTCCGATTATCTCATCAATAAGCCCCGTTACGCGTTTCGGCATCCCGATGTGAACCGGCATTGCAAGATTTCTCCTCGCGCTATCAACCGCTCCGACTGTCATCGCCCCGCCGCCGGTAATGACGATGCCAGACGGAGTCATCCCGCCGAATCCGCTCCGCTTGAGTTCAAGAGCGACCATCGTAAATATCTCATTCAACCGCGGTTTTATAATACCCTCAACAAGTGTTTTTCTCGATAATACGCGAAGTTCCTCAGGAAGACCCAATGAAGAAACATCCAATTCATCGGATTTATCGGATTTTGATGATTTCGTGCGCTCTTCTTCATCTGACAATGTCGGCAGTTTTGGTGTCTGGCCCAAAAGGAGTTTAACTTTCTCCGCGCTTTCAAGTGATATGCGCAAGCCCGCAGCCAAATCTTTCGTAATATTAATGGCCCCGATCGGGATAACGGATGAATATGATAATGCGCCTTCAACGAATATCGCAACGTCTGTTGTTCCGCCGCCAATATCGATAAGAAGTACGCCGAGTTCTTTCTCCGTATCGGATAAGCTGGACTCTGCTGATGCAAGTCCTCCGAATACCATCCCGCTTACCTCTACCCCCAATTCTTCAACGCATTTCCGTAAGTTACGCATCGCGGTTGCGCCACCCGTGACAAGATGTGTATCGACTTCCAGCCGAACGCCAGTCATACCGATCGGGTCCTGAATACCATCCTGGCTGTCAACGATGTATCCGCGCGGAAGTACATGGAGAATTTCCCGTGATGACGGTAATGATACTGCTTTGGCCGCCTCAATAACCCGCCTCACATCCTGATCAGAAATTTCCTTTTCGGGCTCACTAACGGCGACAACGCCGTGTGAATTCTGAGACCCGATATGATTTCCACCGACGGAAATGTACGCTTTACCTACCGAGGCTCCCGCCATCCGTTCTGCGGCCTCAAGAGACTGAGATATCGCAGCTGTCGCCTCATCTATATTGACAACCTGTCCTTTACGGAGACCTTTGCTTGGCACTGAAGAAACGCCGATGACCTGTGCGTCCCCTTCTTCGGAAAATGTGGCAATTAATGTAGTAATTTTTGAAGTACCGACATCAATCCCTGAAACGATATGGTCTCGCGCCATAAATTTAGAATTTTATAATCGGTTTGTCGAAACGGAGATCAACAACCGTGGGCAGTGTACCTTTTATTCTAAACCCCGTCATTAATGTTTGTAAAGTAGCTATTGTCACATCAACTGATTTATCTTGAGTAATATATATCGCTGTTGTTCCTGATTTTACTTGATAATACGTATCATCATACTCCGTTATTGATTCAATCGGCAATACCGGATATATCGCATCCATAAATGTAAGTAAAAATTTCATGCGTGGGTCGCCAATACGCTCCCCCATATGAAACGGAACCGCGTCAACTACAAAGAGCGGTATCGACAAACCCTGATCTCCATCCTGTAATACCACACCGCTCGCATCAACAAGAACAATTCTGTTATTCGATTGTAAACGGATATACGGTGTTCGTACGATGGGTATAATTTTAAGCGTGTGGGGATATACTTTTTGGAACTGGACATCGGAAAGCCACGGATTGCCAGCGAGCACCTCTTCACGTATTTTATCTCCCGGGAAAAATATAAGATTAGTCGGGAGCTTTTTATTATCTATTGATACATGAATATCGTTTCCGACGACAACGATAGTCTCAAGCGCAAATAATCTCTTAAGAAGCGTCGTAAACAATACGCTCGACACGGCAACAACCAAAACTGCAATAAGAAATTTACCGAGTTTGCGCCTAAAGAACCCTGATTTCATAGCTTACTACCATGATAGCTTATTGAAGTAATTCCTGTGTGAACCGAACTATTTGCTCCGCTGCCTCCGTCGGAATAATGGGTGTATTTGCGTGTTTAGGAGTATAACGGTCACTCATCATCCTTGAAATTTTGGAAAGAAGATCTTCTGAACTTGCCGTCCTCTGATTCAGAATCAGACCGTTTTCATGTTCCGTAAACCACCGGGCGTTTTCCTCCTGTTCAGCGCCTCCAGACCAGGGAAGCGGAATCAAGACCGCTTTTTTATGTAGTAAAGTTAGTTCGGTTACTGTATTGGCACCTGACCGTCCTACAACCAGAGATGCATTCTGAAGGACCCAACCGACAGATGATTCATCGATATAATCTTTCACAATATATCTCTTCCGATCGTCTACCGGCAATTTACCAAAGACCGCTGTTGCTTTCGTCAATGACGCCTTTCCGACCTGATGGATGACGGTATATTTTCGGGTCAGCGAAGATATGATCGGAAAAATGAGATCATTCAATGATACTGATCCGGTACTTCCCCCGGTTATATAGATGAGCGGAAATAGTGACAATTTAAATGATAAGGGAATAACTTTTGAAACAGTGAGTGCGTTTTTACGGATCGGAAGACCTGTTACAACCGTTTTCTCTCTCGGAAAAGTATGTGTTGTATCGGGAAATGAAAGACAAATTTTTTGCGCAAAATATGAGATGATTTTATTGGCAACTCCTGGCGTTCGCGTCTGCTCATGCGTAATGATCGGAATACCGAAAAAATAGCCAGACACGACCACCGGAAGCGCGATATATCCGCCGAACGAAACAATTGCATCCGGTTTTTCTCGAATTAACAATCCAATCGCCTGGATGAATCCGAACGGCACTTTCGCCAGTGAAATAATAGATTGAAACGTAAATACACGCTGCAAACGTCCGGTTGTTATAGAGATAAAACGAATATGCCGGACTTCTACAGTCGAGCGCTCTTCGGATATCTCATCTGATCCTTCAAACGGATGTGTTCTCCCGATAAAAACAATCTCCCAAGGCAATTTGCGATGAATTATTTCATCAATAACTGCAATTGAGGGAGTCAGATGACCACCGGTGATAAAAAGTTTTTTTTGCATGGTGTCTATCTATTATATTTGCTGATATTAAGGACGATACCCATTGCTGCAAATAAGATAATGAAACTGGAACCTCCATACGAGACGAACGGTAATGGCACCCCAGTCAACGGTATGATCCGTACCATCGCACCTAAATTAATGAGCGTTTGTATCGCAACCCATGCTGAGATTCCCAGTGTTAATAAGCGCGAAAACGGGTCCGGCGCGTGGACGGCTATCCGGAATCCTCTCCAAATGATAAAAAGAAATAGTCCTATCGTTAATATCGCCCCTATGAATCCCGTCTCCTCACCGATAATCGCGAAAATTGAATCGGTGTTCGCCTCGGGAAGATACTCATATTTCTGACGGGACTTCCCTATCCCAACGCCCATCCACCCTCCTGAGCCAAGAGCGATTAATACCTGCCGGATCTGATATGAAGAACCGAGAGGATCGCTCTGCGGATTGAGAAATGTTGTAAGTCTTGCAACCCGATACGGAGCAATGAGCGCTAACACCAAAACTCCTCCTGCAATAACGGGAAACAGAAGCGCCAGATGATGAACCGGTGATCCGGCAAAGTAATACATACAAATGCCGATAAGGAGAATAATAATACTCGTACCCAGATCCGGTTCCAATAAAACAAGGCCGACCGTCATGAGGAGCAATAAAAGGAAGGAAAAAAATCTATTCTTTTCGGGATGAGAAAACCACGCCGACAGATAAATAACAATCGCAAGTTTCGCAAGTTCAGCGGGCTGCAGCACAAACAAGCCGAGATTAATCCATCGATGTGCACCTAGTGCGTGAACTCCGATTCCCGGTAAGAAAACCGCAAATAGTAAAAACATGGTAGCAAAAAGACCAGGAAGAGCGAGCTGATACCATATTTTATATTGAATGACGGAGCAAATACAAAATACAACAGATCCGACAAATAACCATTTTAACTGTTCAAACACGTAATAATACTGATTGGAAAAATCCCGGATAGCGATCGCAACCGATGAGTCGTACACCATAAGGACTCCGAACAAAGACATAATAAGTATGCCCAAAATTAGAAATTTATCAGCTCCATGGCTCGCCTTATGCTTCTGGTGCACTGCCAAATTTTTAAGCGTTGCGGCGACGGATGAGACTATCGATTTCATACGTTTCACTTTCCTAAATTACGGACATGTTGTTTAAACAGATTGCCTTTCTCTTCGAAATTTTTCCAGATGCTATAACTCGGTGACGCAGTAGATAATAGACAGGATGATCCCTTCGGCGTAAGTTTATACGCAAAAGCTACCGCTTCCTCCATATTTGACGTTGAGAGCACGGTAAAATCATCTTTCGGATACTCATTCAATAATTTAAAGATTGTCAAACCGCTGTCAGGAAATAAAACGACATACCGTATTTCCCGTTCATGGATGAGCCGCACGAGAGATCGGAAATCGTATCCCCTATCCTGTCCGCCAAGGAAAATTGTTTTCACAGAATCTATAGCGAGGATCGCGCTAATCGTAGATTCAGGAGTCGTTGATATTGCATCGTCATAAAACGAAATCTCCTTAAATGTGCCGACAAATTCCAACCGGTGAGGCAACGGATGAAACGTACGGACTGCGGATTCCATAATACCGGCAGGAATATCGAAAATCTTTCCAACAGTAACCGCTGCGCGAACATTATCATTATTGTGTTTCCCTAATAAGGGGATCACACTGTCGTTGAAGGGCAGCTTTTCTACATACGGAACCGGATTTGCCTGTATTGACAAGGACAGTTCTTTTAACCGTGTAAAGGCCGGATTAAATACGAAAAAATCGTTGGGACCCGAGAAGGCAACGATACGTTTTTTAGCCTCCCAATAGGCTTCAACGCTTCCGTGGTAATTCATATGCTCAGGAAAAAAATCAATAAACACCGCAACGTGCGGAGAATAGGCGATATCATCCAGCTGATAACTAGAAAGCTCACACACATACACGTCGTCGTTCCCTTTTTCGGATAATAATTCAGTTAGCATGGGTTTTCCGATGTTTCCGACAAGATGGGATCGCCGCCCTGAACCAAGTAATATTTCATGGATAAGCGAGCTTGTTGTGCTTTTACCTTTTGTTCCCGTTACGCCAATGGTCAGACCTTTCGTGTTTGCGAAAAAAATATTTGTCGCGGTCGTATAAGGAACATGAATCAGTTCTTTCCTGATCCCCGGAGATTTAATCACTAAGTCGTATTTATCCTGACCGGATAAATACTCAGGGCCGTCTTCCCTGTCAACAATATCCACCGCGGCTGACGGAACCTTCTCTTTCAGAAAGTGCTGCGTTGATTTTCCCTCAATTCCGAATCCGGCTATAAGAATTTTTTTATGCTCAAGTTCATTTAGTTTCATAGAATTGACAAAAGCGGCAAAAATTCCTCAGGAACATTATGGTTGCCGGATACGGATCTCATTGACTCTTCTAATAATGGCTTTTGACGTAATAATAGAGTGACTGTTGGCTCCAGTGTTTTTACAATACTGTCTGTCTGAAACTCACCTTTTTTGAAAATCAGACTAAATGCATATAACGCCTCTTCCGGCGTTCCGACACATTCAAACGGCTTAAATCCTTCAACTCCGATGAGTTCTTTATAAAGACCTAAAAGATCTGCGTCAGATAACATATTTTTGTTAAAAATGGTGACTACCGTCTCCTTTGGTAAAAAGGCGGCAAGTATAAGAAATACAAATGCACATTTAGGACAAATGCCGCACCATTTCGCAGTGGGCGTTATCCCGTTGATGGTAAAATTCGTATTACAACTCGTAAACGTATGAAAATACTTGGGGTAGTTGGAAAAAATCTCGGCAACCTTGATTTCCTTAAGGGGTCTCAAAAAGGAAAAACAAAGGATGTCAGGAGAAATAAACTCATTTATATATTCCTTGAGCAGCAGTTCAAATTCAAAAGATTTGCTCCATTGATGATTAATTTCATGACCTAAATACCTTACATTTCCGTAATTCGCGCTTTCCTCATTCGAGGAAATTACATAGCGGTAATCGAATAGTGCTGCTGCAAGAACGCCGGCCAGCATATAGACGGCAGTGATAGGAATGTGTCCATTGTACACCCCGGATTCCTTGTTCAACTGAAACAGCTGGGGATCTATGAATCTCCTAACGGTCACGACAGGCTTGCCTATAATTCCCGCCGCCTCAGATTGAATAGGATGTTTATTGAGGGTAAACAGTGAAAATTCATTCTCAGACTTTGCCAGCAATTCTGATGTAACGATAGAATCCTTACCCGCTCCCAAAAGAACAAGTGCGCGTTTAGCATATGCTCTTCGCTCTAATGTAGCGTATGACCTGTCATCATCAAACGGAAACTGAACCATCTGACGGAAATCAAGTGAATTCTTATAGTAAAACTCTCCTAATCCTTTCGTATAAAATTCATTCCAAAAATCAGCCTGTCTGTGTGAGAGCGTATATGTATTAATGGAGATTTTTTTCGGGCAAAATGTCTTCCAGTAACTTATCCCCAGAGCAAGGTGTAACGCCTGCAGTATGTTTGCAAGAGTTCCCTCTTCAATATTCTTAAATGCACTCATCGCTCCTTTCGGAGTAATCAAACGCTCGGTAAAATTATATGTATTCCGTGGAGTGTGCAGCGAATAGTGAAAATTAATTGTTCCGTCAGCTTGCGACGTATCGTATCTGGTGAAAATAAAATGGGTGTCAGTCTGTAAACCCATATGCTGTTATCTAATAAAGCGGCTGCTTCGTAACAAGCGACAGCCACAAGCCAAATACGGCAAAAACTATGCTGATAATCCAGAACCGCATGACAATTTTCGGCTCCGGCCATCCATTGTACTGCAGCCACAAATGAAGAGGAGCAACTGAAAAAAGTTTCTTTTTGAAAAATTTCTTCCAGAATAATTGTAAAAATGATGACGATACCTCAACAACAAATACAGCGCCTATAATCACGAGCGCCGGGGCTTTACCGAGTATTAATCCGACAACAGCGAGTGTTGCACCGAATGAAAGTGCCCCAACATCTCCCAGGAAAATTCTTGCGGGATAAATATTAAAGTATAAAAAGGCAATGAGACTTCCGAGCCAAATCGCGATAAATACGGAAAGCGGTGAATCAAGAATTGACGCAGAAATAATCCAAAAGGCTGTGAGAGCGATAAGGAGTACTCCTGATGCCATGCCATCCAGGCCGTCGGTGATATTAAAAGCATTAGCAAATGCGATAATAATAAATGAGGAAATAAGAATATAAATCCAGCCCATGTGTATTGTGCCGAAAAGCGGTACATAAAATATGTCAATTTTTAAATCGTGCACAAGCCAATAGCTGATAATACCGGCAAGTATAATTTCTAAAATCAGCTTATGGCGGAGTCGGAGCCCAAAAAAACCTGTCGACGCCCATAGAAACGTTTTTTTTGCGTCGTCAAGTAAGCCTAATAATCCGAATGAAACGAATGTAAATAGGATTATTTTAATTTCTGAAACCATCGGATACACCGATGTCAGCGGGATCCAGAAATACCGCATAATGAGAAGCGCAAGCGGCGCCATAATGGTTGTGAGAAGAATGATAAGTACGCCTCCCCCCACCGGGGTACCAGCTTTTTTCTGATGAAAACGGTCAAAAATCGGCGTCCGTTTGTCAAAGGCATCAAGCGTTTTCTGCCTCAGCCGCTGAAAGCGCCATTTATATAAAAGCCGTATGAACGGAACGTAGAGCAGACTTGCACAAAACCAGGAAAATAATAGTAATCCGAGTAAAAATCCCATAAGATTATATCCCAAACCGGGGTGCAAGGTAGGGCAGAAAAATCGTACATGCAACGATCACGGCACCGATCGCTATCATAAGCATCATTCCTGCTGATACATCCTTTGCAATCCTCGCTTCCTCCCTCCATTCTTTAGTAATGAGATCTGTCATGGCCTCCAGTGCTGTGTTTATCATTTCTCCGGCCAAGCCCAACATGACGGTAAACACGATAATAGCCATTTCAACAGAGGTAATGTGTAAATATACACCTAGTAACACCGCAAGCACCGCAAGAGTGAGATGAACACGAAAATTAGGCTGAGTAGTGAACGCCCAAATAAGCCCCCGAAATGCGTTCTTAAATGAAATATGATGTTGTCGTAACGCCCTCATCATAAAATTTTCCTCTCTTTAGTATAGAGTTTTGGGCGGAGAAACACAAACCGGGGTTTAGTATCCGCGAAGCTTGCGCCTCATAGCCTCTACGGATTTCGGTATCAAATATAACGGGGAAAACGGATAGTCCTGTGCGTGAATATAGTTAATTTCATGACCTCCGAACCCCTTTTTGAACAACGTTATTCCCCGCCACGGATGATTTGGCTTGTCTTCGGGAGCTATTCCATAAAAATTGTACACGCGTACTCCTCTTTTTTTAGCTTCACAAATCGATTCCCATTGTACGAGATACGAGACAGGTATTTTGCTCATTTGTGAAGCCCCATGATGATAAATCGCCTGATTTCCATAAAATAAGAGGATCGTACTTGCGATAAGGTTTTTGTCGTCGTAACCCAACAGTAATAACGCGTTACCCTCTTTTGCAAACAATTCAAATTCTTCAGTAATCGATGTATGAGCGACAAAACCGTGCCTCCGGGAGGTCTCTTCATACAGTTCATAAAAATGGCGCAAATCTTTTGCATCTGTCGTCTTTACTACCCGTACACCCATTTTTTGTGCCTGACGGATCTCATACCGTGTCGTTTTGCGCATCCCCATTAGTAATTCTTCTTCCGTTTTGTTCAAATCCAACACCCAACAACGCTCCGCATCCACCTCATGTATTGATGCGGGAACAAAATGTAACGAGGATAGAAAATCGTTTGCTTCCGGGGTGTTAATAATAAGAGGGCTTATCCGCAAAAACCATGCACGTTCTTTGAGGGCAATCGGTTTCATAAGAGTGATGAATTCATGCCAGTACGTTTTCTTTTGATCTCCCCAAACGGGTCCATGGCGTACATGCAGAAATGTTCCTCTTCGCGCCCGGACAACAAAAATCTGCGCGATACCGATGATCACATTATCATCAAATATGCCGAGACGATACACCGTCTGACCGGTTTTTTTTTGCACCTCACCCCACGTCCAACTCTGAAACAATGCCTCGGGAGAATGAGAAAGGAGAAAAGATTCCCATTGTTTGACTGAATCAATTGGTGCCAATCGCAAGTTCATGGTTGTATTGTACCTTAGATGTGCTGGTAATTGAATCTATGAGCGCACAAGTGAATGAAGTATTGTCGAAAAAATGGAGAGAAGTATTGAAGCGATCAGAGCAGTTAGGAAGCCGTCAACCTTAAATCCGGGAGTAATAGCGCTTGCCAAAAGCAGCATAAGCGCGTTGATAACAAACGTAAAAAGCCCAAGAGTTATGATCGTAATCGGTAGGGTCAGAAGAAGGAAAACTGGTTTGACGAGAGCATTAACCAACCCGATAACGGCAGCCGCGATGAGCGCTGACCAAAAGTCGTGTATATGTATCCCCGATAGAATTCTTGAAACCAAATATAATGCAACCGCATTTAAAAACCAATTTGCAATGAATTTCATATTCCTCTTCTATGATACACTTTTTCCTCTTTCACTGTCGTCGCTTCACCGTGACCGGGATAAAGAACGGTTGCAACCGGAAAACGTAATATTCTCTGTATCGCAAGACCAATATCATTTTTATTTGAATACGAAAAATCTGTTCTTCCTATCGCTCCCTGCGCAAAAATAGTATCACCGACAAAAACTGAATTACAGGAAGGAAGAGATAAACAAACACCTCCGGGCGTATGACCGGGCGTAGATAATACCGAAATAGTGTCCTCTCCTACTCGTATCCTATCTCCGTCCGACATGAGACGATCCGGCTTGGGGGGCGCCTCAACAATAACACGTTTTAAAAAAAACTCGGCAGTTTCCTTCATCCGTTCAATCAAAAACACGTCTGCTTCGTGAATATAAAACGGTATATCGTAAATCATTTGCAGTTCATTTGCTCCCATAATATGATCAAAATGCCCATGAGTCGCAATAATCGCCGTAGGGATACACTGCAGTAGTTCTATTTGTTCCGCGAGATAATTTCCCTCATCACCGGGGTCAATAACGATAGTTTTGTGCGTATTCGGGTCAATAACAAAATAGCAATTTTCTGCCATTGAACCGACCGTATATCGTTTTATAACCGCTGGAGTGACGCGTTTCTTTTTCATGCCAGATTCTTCAATATCAGATCAACTTCTCTCGTTGATAATAGCGTCGGCAAATTGAGGATGTGTTTTGCAACAGATTCCGCGCGCGGACAGGACCCCAGGATATACCCCACCGATTTGAAATCGACACCAACCGGATCAATAACATTATGATACCAATTTCCAAGCAGTATACCTTCTTTCTTTGCATGAAGGCGGAGACGTTCGGGATCAGCTGCGAGAACCGGGAACCGAAGATATATAGATTCCTTGGGATACGAAAGAAGTTCAATTCCTTTTTTGTCCGCGAGGGAACGAACATATCTTGCAGCGTTGTTCTTCCGTATGCTATTGAACTTCGTAAGTTTTGTAATCTGTTTCAAAAACATAAGAGCCAGTCCGTTAGGATATTTCGCCGGAAAATCCTGAGGTCTCTGTCCCTGCTTCTCAACTGGATAGACGGGAAAAGATAATAATTTAAGCCGTTGAAATATTACCAAAATAACCTTTCCTAATCCGATATTATAAAAAGGCAAAACAACAGAAAAAATAACCGGATGAATGATCTGCTGAAACGTCCAGAATCTGGAAGGATAGGTTAAGTGTTTATGAAAATTTTTTAGTTTCAACCATGCGTCGCTCTGCGCATTGGAAACGATAGCCATGCCACCGAAAACACTTGAGATCACTTTATCCCTACCAAAACTGAAAAATGCTGCATCGCCGGATAATCCCACTTTTTTCCCACGCGATGTTGCGCCCAAACTGTGTGCACAATCTTCTATAACAACAAGTTTATGCTTCCCGGCAAACGCCAAAATAGCGTCCATGTTAGCCGGAAGTCCAAACGTGTGCTGTACAATAATCGCACGGGTTTTTTTCGTCAATTTCTCCGAAGCGTCAGTTATATCTATATTGAGACTTGCGTCAATGTCTATATATACGGGTTTAGCACCCACCCATAATACGCTGTTTGGAACCGCAACACATGTAAATGACTGAACAAATACTTCATCGTTTTTACCGATATTAAATGCCAACAACAAGGCATATAGAGCCGACCTGCCGCTGTTGAATGATATCGCGTGAAAACCGCTAAAATACTTCTCAAACCAATCTTCCGCTCGGCCGACCGCGCTCCCTCCAGTCCAGTGCCACGGAGCAAAGAGGATTTTGACGGCTAACCATATGTCGTCACCTTCCGTATCGGGAGATAGAGATGCTGAAACCACCTTACGAAAATACTTTAGCATAGATAAAAAAATTACTTCTGTAATAATCTGAGCGCCCTCGCCGATTCCCTCCCCTTAAACAACACCGTATCTCCGTTTGAGACTGAGTTTTTTATATATTCCGCTGCGTCAACAGGCGACATAACCGCAACTTTGATTTTCCGGCTCGATAATCTAACACCTGTCATAAATGACTCGTTATAGTTTGCGTTCGTTAAAATAATACCATCACACACACGTCCTGCATACGCTCCGACCTCCCGATGACTCTCTTTAGCATATGAACCTAATTCGATCATCGGTTGAAATACAAGAATTTTTTTGCCTTTTTTGGTCGATAAAAAATCGACTGCTGCTTTCGCGGCATCGGGATTATTGTTGAACGTGTCATCAATAAATAATGATCCATTTACACCCATCTGGGGAACCATCGTTTTATCAAACGGTTGTACAAAACGACAAGCCAGAACGGCTTCCTCGGGAGTCATGCCGCACTCGATGGCAACGGCAAGGGCGGCCACCACATTACCCGCATGATGAAGACCGAATAATGAAACGACTACCTGTTTGGACGTTTTACCGGAATAAAAAACGAATCGAAGACCATTCTGCGTCTCGGTTATATGGTCAGCCCGATAGTCTACCGGCTCCGATGGCGCTGGTTTTTTTGTCGTGAACAGCCGCACACTGGCCCCATCCGTCCTTGCCCATTCTGACATTTCCCTTGTGAACTCGTTGTTTGCGTTAAAAAGCGCAATCCGCCTGCTGGATAAACCTTTTATAAGTTCATATTTCGCTTTCATCGTCGTTTCGATAGAACCGAAGAGGTCCTGGTGCTGTGCATTAATTGCCGTCACGACACCGATTTCCGGCCTGACCATAGAACACATCCGTTCAATTTCTCCCCGCTTATATGCCCCCATCTCAACGATGAATACTTCGTGATCCGGTCGTAATCCCTGTATCACTGTTTCTGCTATCGCGATCGGAGAATTTTTACTTGCATCAGTCTTTAGCGTTTTGTATTTCTGGCTCAGAATGGTGTATAGAATCTCTTTCGTTGATGTTTTGCCGTAACTGCCGGTTATACCGATAACACGCATTTGTTTATGAGATCGAAGTATATTTGTGGCTTTCTGAATGAGGTATTCGTGATACAGATATATGGGAATTTTCGAGAGAAACACAATGAGGGCGCTAATCGGAAACGATAACAAATCGACAATAAGCAACCTGACAAGAAGAGCTGGTCCTCCCATCCATACAAATCCGCCAATGATAACGCTGCTTCCGGTAAAAATGAATACTGCCCGCGGACCCAACGGCGGTTTCCGAAAAGGTGGAAAGAAAATATTTTTCCCTTCCCGGGTATGGAGATGAACAATCATCCGGTCAAAACGATATTCCTTTACATACCAAAGAGCAGTATAGGTTAGTAGATTATAAATAATCCTTATAATCCAGATGGCCGCAAGTATATATATAAAAAACATAGAGACTACAAAAATTTGCGTATCGCACTAAAAAAGATTTCCGGTTGTTTATACGATACTCCATGATCAGCGTCCGGTATGACGACAAGATTAGCCTGAGGGATAATTTCCTTCATTTTTTGCGCAATCCACAAAGGAGTGATACGGTCATTTGCTCCCCACGCGAGCACACAGGGCACCATAACTCTTCGCAAACAGGGCATAAGATCCTCCTGCACAATAATTTTAAACGTATCACGCATCACCCCTTTTGCACGGTAATAATCGCGGGCGCCGACGGCGTAGTAGTACCATGACCGTATCCTATCCTGAACTGAATGAAACGGTACGATTGAAACGATGAATTTACCGAATTTCGCGACAGCTATAAAGAGGGTAAGCTTTCTACGCGGCACCGGCGTGAACCCGGGGGTACCGGTCAAAATAAGCATCTGTATCGACTGTGGATAGACAAACTGATACTTTAGCGCTACCCTCCCGCCGAACGAGTGACCTATGAGTATCGGTTTTTCGATATGATTCGCATTCATAAACCCATGGAGAAAATCTGCGTAATCCTTTAATTCAAGGGCTTTAGCGGGCATTGCCGAGTTACCAAAACCCGGTAAATCGGGCACAAATACCCGGTACTTTTTCCTGTCAAACAACTCGGCAAGTAATTGAAATTTAATGGAAGACAGGCCCCACCCATGAAGTATGATAACTGGTTGTTTAGCCATAGATTACTCCCTTTACAGATGCTTTTTAAACTCTTCCCGGGTGTTTGAGGCAACTGACCGGTTGTTCCGTACGACCACGAAAGGGCTCTTTAGCATACAATAGGTCCCTTCAGGGACATCTTTATCGATAACGGCACCCGAACCGATAAACGAACCACTTCCAATCTTAATCCCCGGCATGATACTTGCATTTACGCCAATACGCACATCGCGACCGATCATCGCGCCGGCTTTATTTCTTCCCGTCGATATCCGTTCGAGTTTGATTGAAGATACTATCTCGCCGTCATCAAGCCGCAAATTCGCAAGCACTGCTCCCGATCCCATGCTGATATTTTTTTCAAGGACGCTATCACCGACATAATTACTATGGAACCAACATTCGTCTCCCACATAACTTCGTGTAATATCCGTATTAAAACCAGTAACACAGCCCGCTCCGATGTGGCTTTGACGGATGATATTATTATTGCCGATAATTGCACCTTTTCCGATATATGCCGGTCCGATAATTTTTGTGTGTTCAAAAATTCGCACATCATCCTCAATAAAAACATCACCCTCAATAATCACGTTTTGTTTAATATCGACATTTTTCCCGCGGTGGGACCCCAAACGCGACAACAAAACCCTAGTAACATCAAGAACATTCCACGGGTATTTGAGTGAAGCAAAGTCGCCTTCATATGCATGAAGAACAAACCGATGCCGTTTCATAAGCATGGAAAGGGCTTTTTCGTACACATCATCCTCTCCGCTCGTCGTATGACGGAGCTCATCAAGAAGACTGTTGCTATCTGATATGAAATGGCCGAGCGTGGCAATATAACGGCTGGGCTCATTGCCCGCTCCCGGTTTTTCCTCAATACCCATCACGTCTTTTCCGTCAGTAATAAGATATCCGAGAGGCAGATACGAGTTTACTTCGTGACCGGGAATAACACCGAATACTTCATCATTTAATCCCTTTGATACAACGTCTTCAAGAATTCCGCGATCGAGTAAATCATCGCCGTTTAATATCAATAAGGAACAATTTTGCAATTCCGATGCAGCGGAAAGTATCGCGTCCCCCATACCAAGAGCTCTTGGTTGAATCACTGTTGTGGATGGAACGGAAAATGTAAGCGATGATAAAAGTTGATTATTCTCACTATTGGTAACTAATACAATTCTTGTAACTTCTTTCGGTAGCACCGAACGGATTGAATATTCTATAAACGGCTTACCGAACCATGGGAATAAAACTTTATCTGAAGAGAAGGGCCAAAATCTGTTTCCTACCCCGCCTGCCAAAACGACAGCAACAAGATTATGTTTCATGATTCCTCCGAAATTCTTTTTATATTCGCCCCTAACTGACTGAGTCGCTTTTCAATCTTCTCATAACCGCGATCGACCTGTTCAGCCCCATGAATATAGCTTTCACCCTCGGCCACTAACGCAGCTAAAATAAGTGTCGCGCCCGCCCGAAGATCATCAATATGTAAAATCGCATTATGCAGTTTCACAGGACCTTTGATCCGGATCCCCTGATGATAGCCATCCACGCGGTCCTTCCAATTAAAATTATAAAATGTTTTAGGGTCTTTGACGATAGGGTCATAAAAATCAATTTCAGCACCCATTTTCTTAAGTTCCGCTACGTACGAGAACCTGCTTTCAAAAATTGTTTCATGAATCGTTGATGTGCCCCTTGCTTGAGTCATATAAACCGCCCAGGGCGCCTGCCAATCGGTCATAAAACCCGGATGTGGAGCCGTGACGATGTCGGTCGCCTTAAATGATCCCCGACCTGAATACCGTGTTGTATGATCATCAAGTTGTTTGAATTTCATTCCTGATTTCGTAAATATGTCGGTAAATGCACGGAGTGTTGATATCTGGGAATTATGGATCGTGACCTCTCCGTGGGTAATCGCGGCAGCTATCGCAAATGTTACTTCTTCGTTGCGGTCCGGCATTACGGTATATTCAACCCCGTGAAGCAATTTCACTCCCTCGATGGTAATTTCTCGAAAACCACTCCTGGTGATCCTCGCTCCCATTGCATTTAATAACGAAATAAGGCCATCAATCTCTACTTCCTCGGCGGCATTTTTTAGGACTGTGGTGCCGTCAGCTAACACTGCGGCAAGGAGGAGCGTTTCAGTCCCGGTATGTGTATTTTTGGGAAACTCAATAGTTGCACCGTGCAATTTTTTTGCCTGAAGGTAAAAATATCCGTCATCCGAATGATAGTCAACATGAGCCCCCATAAGTTTAAGCGCCTCCATATGCCGGTCGATAGGCCGCGCCCCGAGCCTGCACCCACCGGGATTCGGGATCGTCGCTTCACCGAGCCGTGCAAGCATGGGTCCTACGACCATCGAAGATGTCCGGAGTCGCGCTCCCACTTCCAGAGGAACGACTGTGTTTTTCCGCTCTACGTGCCGTATCACAAGAGTGTGATCGTGCATTGTGTGTGTCACACCAAGGCTTTTAAGAACCTCCAGCATGCATATGACATCCCGTAGAAGCGGGACGTTGTGGATGATAAGTTCTTCATCCGTCAGAAGCGACGCAACTAAGACTTTTAGCGCAACATTTTTTGCTCCACCGATCGTCACCTCTCCGTGAAGCGGAATACCGCCGGTTATAACGAATTTATCCATGAATTAAAATTCCCCGATACGCTGAATTTCTTCTTCCAAAAGCACTCCATATTGCCTTTTAACTTGTTCTTTCGCTCTGTCTATTAATTGTATCACATCAACGGCCGTAGCATGCCCATGGTTAATAATAAAATTTGCATGTACGGTCGAAATCTCCGCGTCACCAATATGGACACCTTTGCAGCCGGCATGATCGACCAAAAAGCCTGCAGAGGTTGCACCATTTGGAAGGTGACTCGTCATCGCCTGAGTTTTTGATATATTCTTGAATGTACACCCTGCAGAAAATACACCCTGAGGCTGTGTCTGCCGTCTGTACGCTATGCTTTCGTTTGCAATAGTCCACAAACGCTCCTTCGTATCGCGGATAAGCGAAAAAACGATCCGCATCACGATATCACGAGATTTTTGAATATGGCTCATGTCATAACCGAATTTGAAATATGAATGCGGGACCGTTTGAATGTTACCTCCGGGGGTGAGAATTTCCGCCTGATACACGGCATCACCGACATATCCGTCCGGGTGCGTCCATTTTGAATTCATATACACCGCACCTCCCACGCTGCCGGGTAATCCCAAGTGCATCTCAAGCCCCGCTAGGCCTTCATCTACCGTCACGCGAACTAATTTATTTATAAGAACCCCGCTATCGGCCTCAACATATACTCGACTATATGATTTCCCGCCGATGACTTCTCCCCTTGCTCCCCGCGTTACGATGGTGCTCGTGTTGTTCTTAACGACCATTCCTCTTATACCCTTATCACCAATGAGAATATTCGTTCCTCCGCCCAATACAAAAACCGGGAGCGAGAGTTTTCGTGCGGCCGTCACGATTTCCGTCAGTTCTTCCGTGGTCCGTGCATCAAAAAACAAATCAGCCGGGCCGCCAATTTTGAACGTCGTATAACGACCCAACGGTTCATTGATCTTAATTTTCCCCGGATATGTGCGTAAAAAAAACTTTTGAATCTTTTCGTCCATATGTTATATCATTGACGTATAAATTTCTTTCCCCCACGAATATATATCACCTGCACCCATAAGAATCACGATATCGTCCTTTTTGATCATCGAGGTGAGGACTGCATGCACCGCTTCAGAATTTTGTGCGTAACAGACAAGGTTATTATGTTTTTTTACCTCATTTGCAAACACCTCTCCCGTCATCCCCAACGTTTCCGTTTCCCGGGCGGAACCGTAGATATCAGTGGTCACGACGATATCCGCATCCCTAAATGCCGAACCGAACTCACCCAACAGCGATTTTGTTCGGGAATAGGTATGAGGCTGGAATACCGCAATCACACGATCTTTTGGATACCACGCCCTCACAGCCGCAAGCGTTGCCGCGATTTCCTTCGGATGGTGTGCATAGTCATCAAAAAATGTAACTCCGTGAGTCTGCCCGATTTCTTCAAACCTGCGTTTCGCCCCGCGGTATAGGGAAAGGCCAATCCGTACCTGCTCCCATGAGAGACCTGCTTCATGAGATGCGATGGCCGCAGCAAGCGCATTGAGAACGTTGTGTTCACCGGGTACATGAATACTGAATATTCCGATTTTTTCTTGATTCTTTAGTATCTCGAACGTTGTTTTCCCTCTCTGAAATGAAATATGTTCTGCCTGATACTGGGCCTTATCCGAACAGCCGTAGGTGATAATGGTTGAACCCGCCGGTTGTTTTAATAATACGAGACTTGCCGGATCATCTATATTCACTATGCATATTTTTCGACCTGTTTGACGTTGAAGCAGTTTCTCAAAGGCCTCCTGTACCGCAGAAAGCGAACGATACGCGTCAGGATGATCATAATCAACATTCGTAACCACAAGAATCTCCGGCTTTTGCCATAAAAATCTCGGAGTCGGATCATGTGTGGGGTCAGTAATATATTCATCTGCTTCTGCAATAAAATAACTACCCAGACCATAATGACCGGGTAACCCCAACCCCCGCACTTCACCGCACCCAATGGCGTATGACGGATCAATACCGCCCGAAACTAATATGGTCGCAATAATAGCAGTCGTTGTGGTTTTTCCGTGACTCCCTGCGATCGAAATCTGATGCTTTCCCTCCATAGCAATCCCTAAGGCCTTCCCGTGAGGCAACACAGGAATCCCCAGTCTTCGTCCCTCTATAACTTCCGGATTATCTCTCCCGCCGTGGGCGCCTGTATAAATGATGAGATCAGGTTTACCTTGTGAAGAAATGTTGGCGGCTAAAAAGCCCGGCAATACCGGTATCCCTTTTCCCTGCAGAACCGCATCACTCGGAAATTCGCCGCTAACATCCGAACCGGTCACCTGGCACCCTTTTTCATTCGCCCAAACAGCGAGCGAGGCCATGGCAATTCCTTTGATACCGACAAAATAAAGCGAACGGACATCCGAAAACGATGATACATCAGTATTTTTCACTCTATTCATATCGTACTCCAATAACACCTAACATTTCACCAAATGTTTCCTTCGTGTCTTTTCGGAATGAGTAATACAGATTATGCTGACAGGATGTACACATCACCCTCGCGTCAATATGCGTATTCGGTATTCCACTCTTCCTAAGTTGCAATAAATTAACATATCCGATGTCCAAATGCCATGAACCGTCAATCTTTGAAGCAACGTTGGGATCATTTCCATACACATCGATAAATTGAAGAGCCCGTTCTTCAGGCACAGTATAACAACACATACCGATATGCGGACCTATTGATACATAAATATCCGTTATGTTGACTCCGATCGACACCAGTGATGTTACGACGTTCGAGGTTATTTGTTTGAGTGTGCCTTTCCATCCGGCGTGAGCCACAGCTATTGCGTTACCCTTTTTATCAGCGAACAAAAGAGGAACACAGTCTGCAATACGCACCCCGACGCTCAACGGTTTCTGCACCCGGTTATCCAAACGGGCAATAATAGCATCCGCCGAGGGCAGTAACGTACTGTCTGTATTGTCAATGATTTGAACATGATTTCCATGGACCTGTTCACCCAAAACGAGTGAATCCGGCAAAAGCGCTACATCCTGAAGGAAGCGGTTCCGATTTTCTTTCTGCCGCATATCGCCGAGCTTTCGGGTTGAGTATCCGTGGATAAATTTAGGCAACGACTCCAGGGACTTTGATTGAACCACGGACGATGAATGCTGTACAAGAGGCATAATAAACAATTATGACGCCTTTATATGCAATAATTTACGTACTTCCGCCTGATCACTCCAGGGATATTCCTTCGTCCCCCGGCAAAGACTCCGTTCGTGTCCTTTTCCGGTGATGATAACGAGGTCTCCCGGCCGTGCTATAGAAAGAGCGTACGCAATTGCCTTGCCACGGTTTGGATAGCGATATACCGGGACACTGTTCTTTATACCTGCCTGGATGTCATCCATAATGACCGTAATATCTTCCGTTCTGTAATCTTCTTCAGTCAAAATGATTGTATGAGCGTATTGACTTGACGCGTGGCCCATAAGCGGCCTCTTCGTATGATCCCTGAGACCGGCACTTCCAAATACATGGATGAGCCGCTTTTTTGTTAACTTTTTTGCACTCCTTAGGGCCCGATCGATGGCGTTGGGTGTGTGGGCAAAATCCACAATAACGATAAAGGGTTTTGTCGTGATTACCTCCATACGACCCACAACCCCGTTAAACTCTCCGAGTGCTTTTTTTATTACGGGAAACTGAATTCCCACTGCGGTTGCAGCGGCAATCGCGGCAAGGCAGTTATATCGGTTAAATTCTCCCAATAACTTCGTCGTAAATGGATACACCTCAGGAGTAATCTTTGCTTGCCTACGGATACCATACGTAATAACTTCATGTGTTCTCAGAAGGGGCATAGCGGTATTAAAAAGCTCCGCTTCATCCCTGTTAATAACAGCAATTTTTGAACGCGTAAGAAGGGAAATTTTTGTATTCAAATAATCCGCAAATGTCTTATGCCAATCAAGGTGTTCATGAGTGACGTTTGTAATAACACCTACTGTAAACGGGATGCCGAGCACCCGATGTTGCGCAAGGCCGTGAGAGGTAACTTCAAGTACCATATGCGTGTCACCGTGATCAACGGCTTTCCGAAGATACTGCTGCACAAAAAAAGCATCCGGAGTCGTGACATGAAATCCGGTATCGTATGACACCCCACCGATCACCGCATGAACTGACGAAATCATTGACACCTTATATCCGGCCGATTTCAATATTTCATAGATGATGGTCGTAGTTGTTGTTTTACCGTCCGTTCCGGTGACTCCTATGACGGTAATCTTTTTGGCGGGAAATCCGAACCAGATGTTAGCTGCGACGGCGATTGCGAGATGGTAAAGCCCTTTGAGGCGTCGGATCATGATATTTATTATACCATCTTACACCCAAAATAGATTGAATTACGGCTTTGGCGGGATACCTTTATACATAAAGATGTCATGCGCAATAGTAAAGAACAGAGGCGCCGCGGTTTCCGAACCCCACTGGGACGATGTGGGCTGGTTGATCGTCACCAACATAACAAATAACGGATGGTCGGCGGGAGCAAATCCGATGAAAGAAGCTATTGTTTTGGTCGCATCATAGTGACCCGCAACAGGAATTTGTGCCGTTCCTGTTTTGCCGGCGATGACGTATCCTTTGGGTTTGGCGAACTTCGCCTCACCGTTGTCTACGGCGTTAACCATGATTGCTCTCATTAGATCCGTTGCCTCTTTAGACACAACCTGGCGTATCCGTTTCGGCGGTATATCGATAGTTTTGCCGCGGCTGTCCGTAATACTTTGTACAACATGCGGTTCCATAAGCCACCCTCCATTGGCTATCGCCGATACAGCGCGAACCATTTGAAGAGGTGTTACCGCAATTCCCTGTCCGAAGGACGCGGTGGCAAGATCAATATCCTTCCAATCACTATCAGGGCGAAGCTCGGGGGTAGCTTCATCCTGTAAATCAATATTTGTGAGCGCTCCGAATCCGAATGAATGAATATATTGAAGCATCTTATCTCTTCCTAATTTATTTTCCACGAAAACCATACCGACGTTTGACGAATTCTGAATAACCTGCGTCATCGTTAGCGGACCATGATATTGGTTATCCCACGTTCTGATAAGATAAGGCCCCACCTGGACCGGCCCATTTTCATCCATGACCGTATCAGGAGTTACGACGTGCTCGTTAATCGCGGCCGACATCACAAGAACCTTAAATGTTGAACCGGGTTCGTACGCATCTGCTACCACGGGGTTTACGTACAACGATTTATCAAACGCATCGTATTTAAGCGGATCGTACGATGGGTATGACGCCATCGCGAGGACCCCTCCGGTTGATGGGTCCATGATGACAACTGATCCGCTTTTAGCGCCGTACGCGGCAACACCTTCGCTTAATCGTAATTCAACGATCCGCTGAATTGTACGGTCAATTGACAGCGTCAGGGTGCTTCCGTTTTCTGCTTCAATGCGCGTCTCACCCTCAATCGGAATCGGCGCTCCGTTCACGTCCTTTTCTGACTGGATGTAACCGTCTTTTCCGCGTAGCTCGCGATCATAAAATCCCTCAAGACCGAAATACCCCTTATCATTTCCGTACTGATCGGAGCCGACGAAACCGGTCAACTGTGCGGCCATTGAAGCTTCAGGATAATACCGTTTCGTCATAGGCTCAAAGCCCAAACCCAGCTCGTGAAGTTGCTGAAGCGTATCTACCGTGGCTGTATCTATTTTTTTCGCGAGCGGCACCCACACACGCCCTTCAGCCGAGATATCCGAAAAAACCGATTGTTCATCAAGGGATAATACCGGAGCAACCAGGCGGGCAAATTGCTCTTTAGAACTGATCTCTTTCGGCTGGGCATATACGAGATACGAAGGTTCATTCATAACGAGCGGTGCACTATCAGAAAAGTTAATCTGGCCGCGCTGTGCCGGCAACGTTAATTCAAGATTATATTGGTCATATGCCTGCTGCCTGAGCGTATCTCCAGTCAGTATCTGCCAATAGAAAAGCCGTGCGATGATAAGCGCGAATGCGCACAAAATAAGGAAAAATAATACATTAACCCTCCACATATGTTTTCCCGGCAGTTTATATCCGATAATACCTATTATTACGCCTACAATGAAGAATGTACATCTTATTGCGTGTGAAGAGCCACCGGTAATTCATCCGATGCGATGGTGAGGTACTGAGACTTATTCGGAGCGATAAACCCCATCAGTTGTGATTCTGAGGCAATCGTCATAAGCGATGAAGCGGACGCCACCTGTTGGTCAAGTAAATCATTCTCCGCCCGAAGTGAGGCTATTGAATTATCGACCGATTCGACCACCTTTCCTGAACCGGCAAGTTCATTGATACAAAATATTTCGACGATCGCAAAAACGGCGATAACCACGGGGATGGTTTTAAGACAAATAATAATCAGTTTACTGTTCATAGCTTTTGTGCAATCCGAAGCTTTGCGCTCCGCGACCGTCCATTCTCATACAGTTCTTTTTCACTTGCCCGAATAGGTTTTTTGGTTACGAGCTGCCAGTAACTTTTCCGCATTTCCTGTTTAACAATGCGGTCCTCGAGCGAATGGAAACTAATAACCACAAGTCTTCCGTTTTTTTGCAATACGTCATGAGCGCCGATAAGACCATCCTCAATAGCGCGCAGTTCGTCATTTACGGCTATCCGGATCGCCTGAAATATCCTTGATAATGTCGGCTGTGACGCGTGCTCATTACCAATCATGTCTATTACGACTTTGTTGATATCACCCGCTGTTTTTAATGGTTTTATCGAACGGGCGCGGACAAGAGCATGAGCAATTGTCCGAGCACGCTCCTCTTCACCAAATTTTGAAAAAATTTCATAGAGCTCCTCCTCGCTGACCCGATTCACATACGCATCTGCCGGCTCACCGGCGAGCTGGTCAAACCGCATATCAAGTCGACCTGTCCCGATTCGATAGGTAAATCCCTTGTCCGCACTATCCAGCTGTCGGCTTGATACTCCCAAGTCAAATAACACACCAGCTACTTCATCAAATCCGTTCCTTTTTGCAATTTTCGCGATATCACGAAAATTTCCCTGGACAATACTCCATTCACCCGGCACCGCCGATTCTTGTTTGTTCCGTTTAAATTCTTCCCTCGTGTGTCCCACCGCTTCCCAATCCGCATCAATCCCAAGCAAAATTCCTCCCCGTTTTATAATTTCCCAGGCATGACCCCCGCCACCAAGCGTCGCGTCGATATATCGCTTTCCCTCTTCAATGTGTAAGCCTGAGACAACCTCGTCAAGTAATACGGGGGTATGATAGTAGCTCATGGTGCTTTGTGTGTCGTTTCGTACGTCTCCCAAGCCTTCGTGTCCCAAATTTCAAAATGATCACCCGCACCGATCACCATGACGTCACGGTTTATGCGAGCATATTCCTTGAGCAGGGCAGGCAAAAGAATACGACCAAGCTTATCCACATCAACTTTCTCTGCTCCCGCAAACATATATCGTCTCAGGGCCCGCGCCTTCTCTTCTGTTACCGGTGCTTCCAGTTGTTTTGTCGCTTCCCTCTCCCAGCTTTCCGTATCAAATCCGAAAATACATGCATCGAATCCCCGAGACAATACTACTTCCCCAAGTCCTAACTCATGCCGAATCTTTTTCGGGAGCGTTATCCGACCCCGTTCATCCAGCGCATGGTCATATTCCCCAAGGAATAACTTCATGAACCGATTCTACCATTTCCTCCCACTATTTTCCATAATCACCCATATTTCACGGGTTGTCAAGAGGTATTTCACGGAGGGAGAGCGACAGAATGATCCGTAGTGTGATTCCGATAGAGTAAACACCAGGGGTAGCGCTCATTACGATAAACAACACAAAACCACAGCGGACGACAGTATCAGGAAGTTCGAACTGAAGAGCAATGTTTACAGGTCGTAATCTTTTGAAAATTGGCTCTTTTTGCCTGTAGCATCGGTAAATTCCAAAACCACGGAGACTTTTGTAACGCCAAGGTCAGGTGTACAGTCGTTCCGGGAACACGTCCCCAAATATATTTCACGACTAAATGTATCTTTTCCCGTCGTATCAATAGGAGTACTCCCGGAATTCACCCCTTTAATCAATCCCTGGCTGTCATAGGAAAGCTCGTACCCAATGCTCACGATTTTACCCGCCAATCCGTCAGCGGTGATGGTAACGGTATTTGCCTTCGCCGTGCTTTTTACCAGATCAACCTTAATCGAAGAATCGACAGGCGGCAAAGAATCCTGTGGTGATGTTGTGTCGGTGGATGTCGATGTCGCAACTTTCTGTGTAGGTTTTGGTGACATAACTTTATAAACCGCAATTCCAGTAATAATGAGAAGAACGGCTAAAACACCCACTATAATCATCGTCTTATTTTTCATATGCCTCCTGCTTCAAGCTTTTCGCTCACATAATTCGCTAATTGGGCGATATTGATGCGATCCTGTTTGGTTGTATCACGGTCACGGATCGTTACGGTATCGTCCTCAAGCGTCGTATAGTCTATTGTAACACACCAAGGCGTACCCACCTCATCCTGAGCCAGATACCGCTTTCCTATGTTTCCACGGTCATCCCAGGCTGTCACAAAGCGCTTTTTGAGCAAAGAGAGAACGGTTTTCGCTTTTTGCATCAATTCGGGCTTATTAGCAACGAGAGGAAACACTGCAACCTTTACCGGAGCGATCCTCGGTGACAACCGCAAAAAAACCCGATTATCTTCTTCCACGTAGGCATCAAGAAGCAGTGCCAAAAAAAGTCGCGAAACACCGACTGACGGTTCTATCACATACGGCATAAATTTTTCACCCGTCACGGGGTCGCGATATGAAAGATCGCGGCCCGAATATTTACTATGCGTCTTTAAGTCATAATCCGTACGGTTAGCGATCCCCTCAAGCTCTTTGAACCCCCATTCCGGATAATCATATTCGATATCCCATGAATCAGCCGCATAATGCGCACGCTCAGTAGATTCATGTTGTCTGAACCGTAGATGGCTTTTCCGGAGACCCAACGAGAGGTGCCAGTCAAACCGTATCTGTTTCCAAGTATTCAATGCACTTTCAGCTTCGTTCGGATGGACAAAATACTCAAGCTCCATCTGTTCAAACTCGCGAACTCGGAAAAGGTATTTTCCGGGAGTAATCTCGTTACGGAAAGCCTTTCCGATCTGTGCGATACCGAAGGGGATTTTTACACGCGACGAATCCACAACGTTCTGAAAATTCACATAGATACCCTGGCATGTCTCTCCTCGAAGATACGCCAAGCTTGACGAATCCTCAACAGGCCCGACAAACGTCCGGAATAGAAGATTGAATTGCTTCGGTTCGGTCCACTCAACTTTAATGAGTTTACCGTGAATCCTGTGATTTGCGTTTTTTTCATGATTTTCGATTTCATCCGGCTGATCGGCCCGAAATCGCGAATGACAAACCTTACATTCAACCAATGGATCAGTAAATGACGCGACGTGGCCCGAGGCTTCCCAAACTTTTGGATTCATTATGATACTTGCATCAAGCCCGACAATATTATCCCGATCATGGACCATAGCCTTCCACCAGGCTTCTTTAATATTCCTAGCAAGTTCAACCCCCATAGGGCCGTAATCCCAAAACCCCCCAATACCCCCGTAAATTTCACTTGACGGATAGACAAATCCACGGCGTTTTGCAAGAGCAACAATTTTATCCATAATTTTTTCCTACAAAAAAACCCTAACACAATATTTGCGTTAGGGGTCCTTCGATGAAAGCGGAAGGACGGTTCCACCCTAGTTTTCTCCGTTCTTTACGGAGAACATCTCATTAATTATCTACGCACTCCCCCGCTGCCAACGGGATCACCGTGCCTCATTAGTTTACGCTTGTCTTCCTAATACTGTCAAGAGCGGCCATGTGCGGAATTTCCGCTCCGTGATATCTTCGATATATGACTGAATCTCTCCATCACGTAAATGGTGGGTTGCCGATAAAAATCCGAGAGTCCGGAGGAGTTCGTGAACGAAACGGGAAATAATTTGTTGCCACTCGGATTGATCTCCCGATGATTCAAGCGCCAAAAGCCCGTCGCGGAGAAGAAAGAACACATCTTCATGTTCCTGTCTGTCAGGCAGAAGCTGATCAATAAGCTCACACATGCAGTACGCAAAGCCAAGCCGCCCGACGTCAGATTCAAATACCGTTCCCCTCGACCTTGCCTGTGCTTCCGTCAGGATATCAAGTGATTTATGTGTATGGATGGTAAGCATCACATGACTAAATACTTCAACGTGGCCGGATCTTCTACTGGTAATACGCCGCACACCTTTCGCGATTATTCTGATTTTTCCGAATTGCCGGGTGAATACAGTAAGAATCCGGTCGGCCTCACCCACTGACTTCCGTTTGAGGACGATGCCCTCCGTCGTATATACATGAAGCGGTCTCATGATTACAGATTAACTTCTGTATCTGTCTGAAGATTAAATTTCTGGCGGTCGCTGCCATTAAGGCGGATAAGGACCTGTTCCATATCGGTTCCCGGCTGTTTTTGAACCAATAGGTGATACATACCATCAGCTGATTTCACCGGCGAGCTGTAAGAAACCGTCAACTGCGCGCTACCCAAAGGATTTACGACAAGGAATCCGCTAAACACCGTTTTACCTAAATCCTGAGAAGTTGTCATAGGTGTAGCTGCACCGCTTTGCGCAGATTGTGTTCCTTTACTGTCAGTAAGCTTACTTCCCTTGGGTACGTAAATACGGATCCAGTCTCGGAGCGGAGCGTTCAGACATAAACCGCCACTTGCCAATCCGCAGTCGCTCCCGGGATATGGGTTCGTATAATTTATCGTCAACTTTGTTGTAATAGTTCCGTCTCCATTCACCGTCGTATCTTTTGTGATTTTTTCACTCACGAACATGTTTGATTTCGCTCCACCCAAATTCGCTTCATTTATATGGAGGTAATCCCAACCATTGCCATCCTTATATTTAAGAATTGCGGCGGTATCACCTGTTTGCATAATTCTGCCACCCATGTTAAAACTTTCGACGCCTTTCTGTGCCTCAGGGTCATGGAGATATGCAAGCATATGTTTTTCGTTAATCTCCGTGAGCAACATCTGGAACAATTTGCTCCAGTACTTTGAAGGAGAAACGCCAAGTGCCTGCTGGAGAACCAAATGTAGTAATTGACCGATTTCTCCCTTCCGGTTATCACGAACATATCCGACCGGCCGTGATGAGTAATCTTCGAGATTATATATGGCTTTTGCACAATCACACCGTTTATCAATATCCGCGCTATATTCCCGTCCGTCAACAAAAATAGGTCCCAGAATTTTAAGTGTATCGACAAGAACGTGCGTGTCGACAGCAAATATACCGTCAATATGGTCATGACTCGATGTATTTGAGTACATATCTTCAAATTGCTGCATAGATACTTTAAAATCCGGTGAAAGATTGCTATCACGGAGGTTAAAGGTGAATACGCCTTTAAGGTAGGCAAGAATCTCCGGAGGCACCGGATATTTTTTCGTAAGCTGGGCGTCCAGAGCGTAAATATCATCCGATTTTTCCAATATTGCTTTCCCGCGCACAAACCGGAACTGTGCATACGCAGTCATAAATCCACCGGTGGGCCTCAATTCTTTATCGTTCTGAAATATTACAATATAGCGCTTGTCTGTAGGCTCTCCGAGCATACTCGGCAAACTCATGAGAAGCGGCTGAGCGTTGACGAATAGACTCGCAGCGTTATCGATAGTTTCTTTAAGCGAAATTAATTGTGGGCGGATAGAAGTGCCGCCGATATGATCGGGATAGCGGTTAGGATTAATCATGTCAAGTTCCGTCTGCAGCTTTTCAATGCTCCCCGCCATTTGCGTCACTTTCGGTGTAAGAGCACTCATTGTTTTTACGGCTGTTTGAATACGGTCGTCAGCGGTTCCTGCGACAAAAGTGCTTTTCCCCTTAAGACCCAATAAATCGGCGTTCGGTTCCAGGGCTTCAACAGCGCGGTCTCCTGCATCTAATCCGTCAAACGCAGCATTTATAGCGTGCTGGCCATCCGCCACATACGCGCCTAAAAATGGAATATAGCTAACGGGTGTAAGTTTTTTATAATCGGTTTGAAATACGGTAAGCGCCTGTCTTGTGTCAGCAAGTCCGACTTTCGTCTGTTCAATATTTTCTGTTTTAACAGCGCTCCCCGTTTCTTTCGCTTTGGCCATCACGACTTTGGCCTGCGCGATAACCCCTCCAAGGGGCAATAACATAACGCCGATAATAAGAAGAAAAATCACGATAACGGCAACCGGAATTACCACATATAGCCATGGAAATGGTTTTGATTTTTTTGGCATAGTCGTCTGAGCAGCTGTTGCCAGCTCAATTCGTTTAAGTTCGTCTCCCATATACGTATTGTTCACGGAAAAACAAAAATTGTCAACAGGAATGTCTGGTATATCACACGGCACCCTTACCGGATATCATAGCCCATGGGCTTCGTAAAAGTATAACGATGTCAAGCCACAGAGATCGTTTTTTAACATAATCCGCATCCATTTTTATCCGTTTATCAAAATTAACCTCACTTCTGCCTGACACCTGCCACTGGCCAGTAATTCCCGGTTTGGCCGAAAGCACAATCTTTACCAAATCCCGTGTGTGAGGATATTTCCGTTGTTGTTCTACCAGTTCGTCGGGATAATACGGCCGCGGACCTACTAGACTCATCTCTCCGATAAGAACATTAAGGAGCTGCGGAATCTCATCAATCGAATGTTTCCGTATGAATCGTCCGACGTTCGTAACCCGGGGATCCTCGCGAAGTTTATAGCTATTCCGCTTATACTCACCGTACAGTTTTGCGAGCCTGGGATCTCTTCTCAGTTTTTCATGTGCGTTTATTACCATTGATCGGAATTTAAAAAGTTTAAATGGCTTGCCGTCTTTTCCCACTCGTTGCGGCGTATCAGCGAAAATCGGCCCCGGGCTGTCCCATTTAATCGCAATAGCGGTAATAATACAAAAAGGCATAAAAATAAGTGCCAGAATGAGACTGCCAAGAATATCAATACAACGCTTTGTAAATGAATACATCATGGGTTAATTAGTTTTTAGGTAAGATGATCGTTTTCAGTACCGGTCAGGCTTTCCACGAGAGATTTAATTTTTGATACTGAACTTTTTTTACAGACCATGACGACGTCGTTCGTATTTACAACCAGCATATCGTCAAGATCAATGGTTACCACGAGTTGATCCGTGTAATTATATACGAGTGAGTCGCTCGTATTATTCAACATCACTTTACCCTGCGTCACATTTTTATCAGCGGTCTCCTGTAGGGCCTCTTTCAGCGCTTCCCAGGCACCAATATCGCTCCACTTCATATCTTCCGAAACAACGAGTGCATCTCCCGGATCCAGTTTTTCAAGAATCGCGTTATCGAAGTGAATTTTTTCGAGCGTCGGATAGACCGCATCGAGTGTTTCATAAAATCTAGCCGTATGAAGTTCTTCGACTATCCGTGATAACCCTTTATATAAATTCGGAGCAAATAGTTTATACCTCTCCCATAAAAACATCGGCGTTGTAACGAAATAGCCGACATTCCACGCATGGTGACCGCTTTCAAAGTATCGTTTTGCAGTTCGTTTGTCCGGCTTATATTGAAAGTCAACAAACGCATGAAAGGAAATACCATTCTCCGATACGATCTCTTTTCCGTACTCTATCCAGCCGAGATTGTCGCTGGCAAACCGGGGCTTTTGCGAAACAAATATAATTTTATCCGGATTTTTTTCTATAATTTTGCCTGCACTTTTTAGAATTTTCCTGAATAATACTTCCTCTTTGACCAAATGATCGCTCCAGAGAATCACCATGGGTTCCGTCGGAGATACTTTTGTTAAAATGCCCGCCATTAAGCCAACCGCCGGACCGACATCACGCATCTCCGGCTCTCCGATAACGTGGTCGGGCGGCAATTTTGAGAGCTGCGACTGAACAATAGGCACATGCATTTTCCCGGTCGCAACGTAGATATCCGACCACGAAAAATCCGGCTGTATCCTGCCCGCTGCAAGCTGCAGGGTCGACTTGTCACCGATAATTTTTTCAAATTGTTTCGGGGACTTTTTACGGGAAAGAGGCCATAAACGGGTTCCCACGCCTCCGGCAAAAATAACTGCTTTCATATGTATCTATTATATAACTCCTCAACGGTTTGTTTCATCTCAAGATTAAACCGCTCCTGACTGAATCGTTTGGCGTTCTCGCGGCAGAGGGTGTCATCATACCATTGTTGATCAAATTGTTTCAAGGCACGGACGAGTGAGCCCACTGATTGCGTATCAAACAATGATCCCGTTTTCCCGTCTCTGACAATCTCGGCAATACCGCTCTCCCTATATGCGATAACAGGTTTCCCGCTCGCCTGTGCTTCAACCGCGGCGATTCCGAAATCTTCAGACCCTGCGAAAACAAATGCACGGCATCCGCGGTAATAATCAACTAATTCACGGTCCGTCACCGCCCCGACGAACTGCACCGTCGGTCCCGCCAATCTCCGAAGATTGGCCTTTTCCGCGCCCTCACCTACAATAACAAGCGGTAAACGAAGTACATTACATGCTTTAACAACAATATCGATCCGTTTATAGGGTACGAGTCGGGAGACGAGAAGAAAAAAATCGCGCGATGCGGCGGAAACTGCTTTTTTCCTGCCGCCAAACATAGCAAGATCGACGGGAGGATATATGATACGGTCAACCGGCCTGTGATAATACGTTTGGATCCGGTTTTTAACTGCATTTGATATCGCAATATAATTATCAGGACGGCAGCTCCCTATAATATCCCATTTTCGAAGCAAAGGCCGTAACGCACGAAACGTGTTTCCGGTGATGGCTTTCGGAAGACCGATACTCGGATTCTTCTCATACTCTTGGTTGCCGCTCCATAAATATCTGGTGGGAGTGAGGCAATAACAGATATGAAGAGTCCGGGGCTTCGTAATAATATTCTTCGCCTCAGCTGATGTAACGGAAATCACCACGTCATAGTCATCGAACGAAAATGATTCAAAAGCCATAGGCGTAAGCCACGCATAAAGCTCGTGATGACGTTTGGCAAAAGGAGAGTGCTGTAAAAACGTATGGTTAATTCGGAATCCGGACGCCCACCGCGCATTGCTCTTATCGTATACTGCAGTATATAGCGGCGCATCGGGCCAAATGGCATGCATCGCAAGGAGAACCCGCTCGGCTCCTCCGAATTTATTGATCCGGTCATATACGAATGCAATTTTTTTGGGTTTCATAAGGTAGATCCGACGAGCGAGTAAAGCTCCTTAGTTTTAACCGCCATATCGCGCCAACTGTAGCGGGAGAGAAACTGTTTAAGATTATGGTTTACCTCACGGCGCGTTGAGGTTGCCGAAATCCGGACAAGCGCCTCCTTCAATAATCCCGGCTTTCTCGTATCAACAAATGTTGCATAGCTATCTAATATTTCCCGAAAAACCGGAATATCCGATACTATTACAGGACAACCGGCCGCCAGTGCTTCAAGAGCGGGCAATCCGAATCCTTCCATCCGTGACGGAAATAGAAGCGCAATTGCGTTTGCGTATAATGCGTGGAGCTCTGAATCTTTGATATCGTGCAAAAAACGGATATGACTTTGAATCTCCGTCGCCCCGACTATACCTGCAAGTCTTTTATAGAAGTAATCATCCGGTCCGACAAAAACTAGAAAAGCGGGTTTTTTTACTGACTTCATGTATTCACAATAAGCTTCAAGCATTAATTCAATATTTTTGTGCGGATAGACATTACCGACATATAAAAAATAGTCGTCAGGAACTCCCGACGATACTACCGGGGTGTGTATTTTTTTCAAAAAGTTCGGATCAATGCCCTCGTAGGTTACAACAATTTTATGGGGATCGATTCTGAAATGTCTGGTGATATCACTTTTTACCGTCTCTGAAACAGTAATGACCCTTTTTGCATTTATAATGCCCAACGCAAGAACTATACGATATCCCAGCCTCCGGATTTTATAAAAAATATACGGCAGCGTTGTCGCTTTACCGGTATCGGTTTGAAGGATGGTAAGATCGTGAATTGTAATAACATACTTTCCGAAATAACAAACGGGCGCATTGAAATACGGAACATGAACCAAATCAAGACGCGCTTTTGTAAAAAGCCACGGCATCATCATCTGCTCACGAATGCTATGCCAAGGCACGTCTGCTAACCGTTTTGTCCACCGGTCATTCGGAAGAGGGAATGAATGATAATCTTTCTTCGCGAGGAATAGGACATACTCGTTAACAGCGTCAATATCACTAAGCTCCCGTATAAGATTGCGGATGTATCTCCCGACGCCAGTTTCGTCGATAAGCCTGGCATCAATGCCGATTTTCATATTAAATGGACCACCGCTTCAATAAAAAAAGACGGAACGAGTAAAAACTATTGACCAGTAACCGTATAATCGGTCCGGAATCCCGGGCATAATGTTTTTTAAAAAAAAGCCAGTTATATTCATGAAAATATATCTCTGTCACCACACGCCGCTGTCGCAGAATATTTGCCCTTCCGCTTTGCTTTTTTTTATGAAGAATGGAGACCATAGGACAATACCAAATCTGCCATCCCGCGTGTTTTATCCGATAGGCCCAATCAATGTCTTCTGCATACATAAAGTAATCCTCATCGAGACCGCCCACATCTCTCACTGCCTCGCGGCGGACCATGAAAAATGCCCCGCTTATGCAGTCAACTTCATGGGGAGTATGTAGATTTTTATACCCCTGATGATATTCCCCAAAGGCCCTCGTCTTAGGGAATAATTTTTCCAGCTTTGCGACATACGTAAAGGCAACCCAGGGAGTCGGAAAACCGCGGTGGCATGCCGGGTCCATTGACCCGTCGGGAAGATTTAATTTACATGTGGCAGCCCCGGCCCTCGGATGCTCATCCATAAATTTAATCATTGCGGTGAAGGTATCGGCTTCAACTTCCGTATCAGAGTTAAGGAGGAGAATATAGCGGCCCTTGGATTTTTTTATACCGGGGTTATTTCCGGCAGCAAAGCCGACATTTTTCCCGTTTTGAATAAACGTCACCTCAGGAAATTCTTTCGTAACCATCGCATCCGATCCGTCGGTTGATGCATTATCACAAACAATGACTTCCATCGTATACCCGGACAACTTTGATCGCTTAATACTAGCAAGACACGCCCGTGTTACCGCAAGCGTATTAAAGTTAAGAATAATAACCGAAAGATCAACGTGTTTCATATGATTGTTTCCACACAGCATCGAGCGCTTTGGCGATCTGTTCCCAACTATACCTTTTTTCAACTAACGTACGGGCGTTCTTTGTAATAACCGTCGTTTCCCTGGGATGTGCAAATATTCCCTCGATCTCATGCACAAACGATTCTTTAGTTTCAGCCTGCCAAAAATGCTTCCCGGCATACATATCGATCCCGGCACTGCCGACCATCGTCGTCACGACCGCCGTACCGCTTGCCATAGCCTCAAGGATCTTAAATTTACTTCCCCCTCCGATACCCATCGGCGCCACAAGAACGTCGGATTCCTGATATACCGTCCGTATATCAGCCACATCTTCACGGATTCTCACGTGATCTCCGACAATCTGGCGAAGTGAATTCGGAAATCCTTTACCGACAATCGTAAGCGTCGCACCGGGCATTCGCTCATTGATATCGGGCCAAATATCCCGGAGAAGGGTTCTGACCGCTTCAGCGTTCGGCGCCCAGGCAAAATTACCGACAAATACGAATTTCGCGTTATGGTTATCCCATACGTGCTTGCGATAAGAAAATGAGTGAATATCGACCCCGTTTGCAACAACTGAAGTTTTTTTCTTTGTTACTTCGGAAATGATCTTCGCATCCTTGTCTGATACGGCAACAATGGAAGAAGCTTTTCTCCATACAATCTCCTCCCAACGGTGGATTTTTTTGGCGTCAAAGGATAGGATCGGACGGGCAAAAAAGTACTCATAGGATTTTGCAAAGTCCTTATACACAGCATATTCGATATTATGCTCTGACACGACCATGGGTATTGAACGACTCTCTGGAACGGACGGATAGACATAAAATGGTTCCAGATGGATGAGGTCATATTTCTTATTCGATAATTCATCCTCTATACACTTCTTCATGAGAGCATTGTCATATGTCGTTAAGAGTAGCGGGTATGACCCGAACATCTTCGTAAGATACGCTATCTGCATGGCGCGACCCCGGTAGATCATATGGACATCCGATAAAAACGCTAAATCGCGCGCATACGTTCGCTCATGCTCATCACGGATAAAGGAACACAGGGTAATATGGTGATCTTTTGCAAGAATCTTGAGAATGTTATAAATTCGTACCTGCCCTCCAGAATAAAGCGGGTACGGAAGTACGGCGCTAATAAATAATATGTTCATTTCTTTCTCGTAAGATCAATAATTTCATACGTCTTTGTGTTCACGAGGACAGAGTATGTTCTGGCCAAACCGACGGCTTCAGGATCTGCAGGATTTACGGTAACATAATATTGGGCGCCCATTTTTATTTTTTTATCAATCTCAAAGCCAATAGGCCAACCCTGTCTTTTGGTTTGATATAAAAATGTGGTGTCTCCGCCATACGGAGCGATAACCTTCGCATATTTCGGAATAAGTTTATCAGCGGCAATTCCTGCTTCAACAATTTCCGGATGATTAATCCAAAAGTATGTCCGCATCGTATACCAGGAAAATATCCACATAAAAACCAGGCTGATTACGACCAGCGAGATCGACGCGATTCTACTTATACCCTCATGCGATTTTATAAGAATATCGACACCCTTTGCTGTAAACCAAATAATTATAGGAATGATAAGGGCCTGGTAATAATCATGCTGGACATTCCCTCCGGCAAATATGATCACATATAAAAGCGCGCCGGCTAACCAAAGATATGAAAAAATACGATCTTTCTTAACTCCGGCAACAATAAGTCCCAGTCCGAACGGAATCAGCCCCCAAGCCCCGAGAATAAGATCCCCGATTCTCTGGTCAAATATCCAGTAAAACCACGCACCTTTAAACCGGATACCATCTTTATTAAACAACCAGTCAGATGCTGCGATACCTTCAGGATATTGCAAAATCCATTTTCTCCAAAAAAAGAGCGGTACCACCGCTACGATGCTATATAGAATCACAGTTACTGTCGTTTTCTTGAACGAAAAATCCTTTAAAAGCAGATAAACCGCAGGGAGGAGAACAAACGCCTCCATCGGACGGACAAGTAAGCTGATTCCAGCTGAAAGTCCCGCTACAAGAGTCCACAATACCGATTTCCGAACGCTGTTCTTTGACAATATGACGAGGCTTAAAAGAGCCCAAAACGTACCGAACGGATCAGGAAGTATTGTTCGCCCGTAATAGATGCTGAAAGGCAAAACGGCATATAGAAATGCCCCGATAATTGCAGGGATAGCGCCCATAAACTCGAGAGCGAGGAGTCCGAACAAAAAGATGCTACCGGCAACTGAAAACACGCTCACCAAACGTAACGCTTCCTCAATAGATAGTCTCGGCACAAGCTTATATAACTCATATCCAACTCCCTGATACAGCGGAAATTCAACCATTCTCCATCCGTTCGGATTGTCGCGACCGGATTGAATGTTTGAAACATCATCATATCGCGGGTGGAGAAGATCAAAGCCAAATTTTTGAAAATTGCGCGCTACCGCAGCCGTATCTACCTGCCGCCAGCTATGCCAATCTGCAACCGCTGCATTGATGTGACTAAGACGCACAATGATACCTACGACACTCGCAAAGATGAGTAACCCGAAAAAAAGGTGATTATTTAGTTTTAGTTTCATGGACCTCGGGCACAGGAGTAACCTTCGTGATCACAATTCCCTGCTTTAATACGTAATTTTCATAAATAAACACCCGTTTATCTCCGGTGAACGGTGGAAGATTGTATCCCTCTTCAACCGATTTTGCGCTTGACACGGTGTAGGGACTTCCACGATAAATCTGCCACAATGCATCGGTCATCCCCGTCGGGAATATCCACGCACGACCATAGCGGATCGGCATATTGATAAAAAAGAAATGGAGCACATTTTGCGGAGGGAATGCTGCCTGCTTAACTACACGCAGTGATTGTTCGACAACAGAGCCTGCTTTTTCCCAATCGCCGCCGATGCGTTCAACCTCCTGAATATTTATCCCAAGTACTAACAACGCGAGGAGAACTATGATGACTTTAGGTAGTACTGATTTTGTCCGCTGCCACAATTCGTAGACCAACAAAACAAGTCCGACCACAAAAAAGATAGACGGTATATACGCGTAGCGCTCCGCTATATTTCCCAAAGGTATATATGCCGCAAGCGCAATAAGATAAAAACCAAACCATATGAGATGCTTCTTCATAAGCCCTATACCCGTCCACATGCGTCTCCCAAACGCGACTATGACAATAAACAGTCCGATAATGGCAACTGTGATTACTTTAAGATACGGCCGAAGCACTGTATGGACAGCGTCCCAGTGTTCCATAACCCTTGGACCAATAAAGAGCGAAAGTGTATACCCAACAGTATTGCCGACAGAATTTGCTAAAAATGTCGACGCTTTATATCCGTAATCACCCTGCGGCATGAATGCGTGAGCGCCGCTTCGCATCAGCCAATAGAGGGGTATGCACAGCAAATAGGACCAGGACCAACTCTTGCTCTTAGAAAAGAGTAGAGAGGTGAGACAAACAATAACCGGAGCTATAAGCATTCCGTCGTACGACAACATACATAGTAATAACGATACAAATGAGGTAACCCGAAGAAACACCCCCCATTTCGTCTGTCTGTCTGCTTCAAAGACCAATACAATGCTTCCCAATAGGAAAAATGCCGACAGCATACTGCTTTGACCCGAAACCCAGTAGACGTTTTCATGATGAACCGCTAAGACACCAAATAACAAAGCGCCGAACCATGCAAACGGCTTTGGCATGTTCAATCGTATAAGCAGGTAATAGAGAAGGAGGACGGTTCCCGACAAAAGAACGATAGACATAATATGATATACCGGTGCCGTCAACCAGAAGACAGAAAAGAGCAAGAAATACCACAGTTTAGGTATGGGCCGGTAGAAAAATCCCTGTGAGTTTGTGAAATAGCCGATGACGTCATGAAATTTGCTTTGGGCTGCCCATCGAAGCCAGGTAAAATCATCTCCCATGAAGTATAACGTGAATGTCTTCCCCCAGATAAGCCACAGGGCGAGGAGAAGATAAACGACATACGCGATTTTGTGAGTCGCCAGTTTTTTCAGATATTCAAAATAGTTGAGTTTAAACGGATTTTTCCCAATGAGAAGCGCGATACTTAAGCCTAATAATATCCATAACGTGTAGGCAACTTTTGATGATTCAAAAACGTCGATAAAAACGGCGTTGACCATAAGGCCGATGATGCCTGCATAAACTCCGATAACGAATGATTTTTCCACCAGTCCTAAAGTGTCTTTTCTTTTTATAAATATGTAAAATGAGACAGCCAAAATTCCCAGGAATGCAATAAATCCCAGTAGGCCGGTTTCTCCAAGCATACGGTGATAATCACCGTCGGTTGCGACCGACAAGGAAGAATACCCGCTCCCCAAAAGTATGTTTCGTTTAAATGCCGCAATAGCCATCGGCCATTCTGCCTGAAATCGTGTCGTTATTGATATGTCATAAACCAGCGCCCGTTGGATCAAAAAGCTTCCCGAAACGGTGGCAACTTCACCGGTTGCCCCCGTAATATTCTTACTCAGATATAGCTGCACGGTTTTTGCAGCTGCCCCGCTCCCACCTGCCAAGTTCACATATTCACTTCCGGTCGGTAAATTCTCTGTGGCAGGAGACTGGCTCTCTTGTAATGTTGCCTGTGTCCCTTCTAATTTATCGAGTGTCCCGATTGGTTTACCCGTCGAAAGATCCACAACGACGTCACTAACACGGAACGTTTTATAAAACCGCTCAGATGCACCGCTCGTAAAGTTCAAAACAATAAAACTGAGAATGATCATCGGGATGATAAGAAGCCGTTTTTTCTGCCACAAAAGCATAATGCTCATGGCGATAAGATAGACGATAAACGAAATCCGTGAGGCGGTGAACAAGAGCATGATGAGACCCAGAAATGTCAGAATGGAAAACAATATTGTTTGCCATATTTTTTTCAACCCAACCAGTAAGCTTCCCATGATCGGGATAGTCAAAACAAGATATGCTGCAAGATCATAATGTCCGCCGAATGTTGATGGTATTCGGGCCGTGGGAGGTAGTCGGAGCGGAATGCCTTTTGCAAACTGCTCATTCATCGTCATGTATGCAGGAAACCCTAAAAACTTCTGTCCGAACCCGTAGAGAATTACCAAGAAGTACGAACCGATAAGTGTCCATAAAACCGGTAGCAGTATCGGCTTCTTCCTGAACGCTTCGTATGCCACAAAAAACAAGAGCATATATTCGAAACGACGGGCCCAGTGGAGAATCCCCAGATGCGTATAAACACCCACGAGATGGGGAAATATAAATATAATCGCGTTCAAAAGCGAAATACCACCGATAACCCAATAGCAGATGATAGGCGTTGTGAGCGGTGAATCCGTCAGCCGCCGTTCGCGGATAAGAATCCAAACCAACACTCCTTCGGCCGCAGCTATAAGAAAATCATCCAATCGGATATATACCCATGTGCGGATGACATTAATAAGCGGTAATTTCGGATACAACGGAATAAACGCCAAAAGAAAAAGCGTTATTGCAAATAATCCGTACTCCTTACACCAGGCGATAAGCTTCTGCATATGTTTTTTTCAGATAATCGCTTCCTGTAATTGCACCTATTATCATAGAAATTACGGCTTTTTTTTTCAATAAAAGCCGGAGCATCAAGAGCGAAATTTTCGAATAGTGCTTGCGATAAATATACAGTAATCCCCGGAAAATATTCAGCACTGGACCTGTCCGCTTATTTGTCGAACTCCCGCTTCCTAAGTGAATGATGCGGCTT
>CAYLQG010000004.1:23032-43248 GCA_964385705.1 uncultured Gammaproteobacteria bacterium | reverse complement strand
CAACTGCTTACGCTTTCGCGGAATTTTTCGGACTATCAGGAAGTCTCGATACATCATTTACCAAAAGCCGTGTATTTTATCTTATCTTTATATTCCAACTCATCGCTGCGGGCGTTGTTGTTTTGCTCCCTAACGTCTCACTCTTCGGTCTCGTTATCGCGACTCAGGTGCTTAATGCCATGATGCTGCCGTTTATTTTCTTCTACCTTCTAAAACTCACAAATAATGTAAGCATCATGGGAGAAAAAATTAATAGTGCCTTTCAGCGGAATTTCGGATTGATTTCGGTCATCGTCATTTCTGCCGCCTCACTGTTAGCTCTTGTTTTTACGTTTATCAAATAACTTCCTGAGTATCTGCTTCAGTTCCGCCAACGCAACGCTGCCATCTATACCCATAGGAACGCCCACAATCGTAAGCGAGGGAAGTTTGTGGACCTTTGAAAGAAAAGCAAGATGAAATCCCAAATCATAATCATGGGGAGAGACGCTTTTTGTTGTCAAAAACACACCGATATCATGAAATTCAGTCACGTTTCTAATTCCGTCGACTGAATCTATGATGATACTCCCCTCCTCCGGCATAAAATTCTCGTTCGGATCAACCGGTTGGAATGTAACAGTCGGAAATTTTTTTTGAAGCCCCGGCATGAGACGGACCGGCAAAGAGTCTTTGGGGATAAGTGGGTTTCCGACTATATATACGTTCATACCGATCTGTTGGCAAGTTGTATTGCAAGAAAAGTATACCGCGCCAGATTCCTCTGCTGCCTGAGTGTTAGCACATCACAGATATATCCCCAATGAATACTGACGACATCCCCAGGGGACGGTGAAATTCCCACTCCTACGATCGTTTTTAGTGCTGGCGGTCCGAGCTCTAAGCGATCATTGGTATATACAAGCGGTTTCGTTTTAACAATATAGTAAGCAGTATCATCTTTTTTATTATCCAAAGCGCGTTGAACCTTTTTAACGACACGCCCCCAGCTGATGCGGCAGTCATTCATCGTTGAGAGCGTCTGCGGGGCTGCGTGATGACCCGTCCGTATAAAAATATTGAGTACATGAAATGTATGCTGCGGCAATCCCCCACCAACCATCCGGTCAACCATGGGTTGGAGCGCCCCCGCTTTGACTTTCTTCTTTAATTCCAATGTATCGACAAGATGCGATGCAAATGCCCGGACGGGAATACCGCGGATAAGTGTATTCCCAATCCAGTATGCTTCAACGACACGCCGGTCAAACGGATCACTAATATTATTATGACAGGCGATGAGGTTCAAATACGGATACAGCGTCTCAAAACGGTTAAGGATCCCCGTAAGCCCGTTATCCGCAACACCGTGAGTGACATATGCTCTCATGTCATTCTGACGCTCAGGGCCGCAATAGTGAAGACTGTTCGGCGCAAACGAGTAGCGGCTACAAAGAAGGAGACCCCGGCTGTCTACCATCATAACGATTCTTTTTGTTTCTTCGGTAGTATGAGTTCGATACAAATGAGTATCGTACCCACAGACAAAAATATGAGATTGGCTGCTTGTTGATGAAAAACAGCTTTATTCAGCATAAAACCGGTTAACACTGCGGTAACTACCGGAGCAAATACGAGAACTGAAGAGACAAGGGTGGCAGGCGCCATAGAAAGCGCGCTATACCAGGTGGTTACATAAAGCGTCAGAAGAATACTGCTTGCGAGAATTGGCGCCACGGAATATGACGCGGGAGAAGCAAGTAGACCTATTTTCCCGACAAAACCTACAGCGACAAGTAGAAACGGCAAGCCGAATACCATTCTCCCCCAGGAGACAATTATCGTGGGAACGCTCTTGAGCGTTACTTTGGCAATAACGTTCTCGATTGCCCAGCAAATCGTTGCGGCGACAATGAGCCACGTTCCGGTCGCCGGAACAACCCGAAACACGCCGCCAAACACAAACATCCCCAAAAAAAGCGCCAGATACCCGACAATCTGAATCTTACTGACGCGTTCGTGGAGTATCGGAACGGCGAAAAGGGCAACCCAGAGAAATAGTGTCTTTTGAATAATATTGCCGTTTAATGCCCCGATCTTAGCGAGTCCGGTAAAGAATAAAGCAAAGGGGATACCACCCCCGACAGCACCGATAAGAAAGAGCAATCCCCATTGACGTTTTGAAAGCGTCGCGAGCTTCCGTAAGTCCCCCGCTCCGATCAACATCACCGTCAGAAAAATGGCGACTGCCGCGTTACGAACGATTGTGAATACGAGAGGATCAGTTTTGGAAACGATAATGGCATTCGTGAATATGGAGACTCCTGATACGACCGCGGTTGCGAAAGCTAATAGTACACCTTTTTTTATCATAGAGCTCCTCCGTGAAATTGCTGTGCCGTGCGGATGCTTTGTGCCTCATACGCGTCAATTTTTCTGAATGCAAGATTTGCATACACTTCAAGGTAATCACCCGTTTTAATCCCGGTAAGCGGCCCCAAGCGCACTGTCCGCCCGTCCTCCATTAGCGCAGAATTCTCCGTTATTGTTTTCACCTGCAAAATAGTATTTAAGCACATATGGGTTAAACCTTCCCTACTATAAATTACCGCGGACGGAATCGCAAGGGTAGTAAGACACTGAGCCGCCCCTTGCAACCACGGGCGAGTTCCGATTATGATGAAATTACTATACTTCTGCTCTCGAAAGGAGGTGACACGAATATGGCAAAAGCAAAAACAAAAACCACGACGATGAAGTTAGACATGATGAGTGTCACCGTCCTTCTGGTGATGTCGATATTTGGCGGTTTAGTTGGGTATTATCTCGGCAAAGCAACGGTAACCCCCCAATCAGTAAGCCTGCGTGAGGCTGCAGTGATGATGAAAGAAAAGGGCGCTGCGATGCAGGATGCCGGTAAAATGATGGGTGATCAGGGGAAACTCATGGGAAATCAGAATATGATGAATAAATCAACGCAAATGATGCAGGACGGATCAACGATGATGAGCGAAGGTGACGGTATGATGGGTATGACACAAGGATATTAATCGTTAGTAAACGTTTACTAAGACTAAAAAACAATCCCGGCGAAATAAGCTGGGATTGTTGGTTATATCAGAGGTAGAGTGCTACGGTCATGTTCCAAAACACGTGAACGAGGATTGGAGCCACAAGAGATCCGGTTGTCGCAAAAAGAAGGCTGTTTGCATATGCGAGAACAAAATCGGTAACAAAAAACAGGACGAGCGTAACGCCCTGAAGCTTATTTGTCGTCACGAGAATAGGAACATGAAGTAGCATAAAAAGAATCGCTCCTATGAACGCGGAATACGGAAGTTTTTTCGTTTTTTCATAAATACGGTTGAATAAAAATCCGCGTGTCAGCAATTCTTCTGAAAACGCTGTTGCAACCGATATGGCGATGAGGAAAAACCCGTATTGTCCGAACGCGGCAACAGGATGAACATCAAATTTTCCGTATTTCATCGCGTGAGCAAATAACCCTTCAAGTGCAAATATCATCCCGAACCCAAGCCCGATATACAGACTGTTGAAAAAATTTTTCCCCGTGAGTCCGATGGAGTCGAGTTTCCTCTTTTCTCTCTTTAGCACATACCAAATAACCGGAATAACAAACACGAGCGGTTTAAATATAAATTCATCAGTCCATTCCGGAAACCTTGTAAAATACCGGTATACACTCCAGACAAGAAGGACCCATCCCCAAATCTGAAAAATTGGCTCTAGCGATTGCGCTGATCGGGCAACAACAGATGTTATTTTTTTTACCATAGCACGACTCCCGTATCCCCTATTTCTCCTTGCTGTATCTATTCTATAATTAGAATACCTGGTTCTTTTTTTCCACGCAAGCAGTAATCAACAAGGCCTGCATTCACCGGTGCGCCTTGGTTTCTTCTATCGCCCGCTCCATCACCGCGACAATCGTATTAATAATTTCTTTAGCGCGCTCACGGGTTAATGCCCGGTAGTTATGAGGAAAATAATGGAATACGAGATTTCTTCCGTTTTTCCATGTCTGCCACAATTGTACAGCCAGATCCCCTCCGAATTTCTGCTCGATTTCTCCGAACGCACTCCTTCGACCAAGACGTCCGGCGAGGCTGGGACTCAGAGTTTTTCCTACTCGATAGTGATCGCTTTTGTATTCCTTCTGCGTCATAATCCGGAGGTCCAATAATAATTGCTTCAGAAATCCTTCATAGAGTTTCGCAAAAGGAAATACGAGATACGAATAATCAGTTAATGCCGTGTCCGGATGCCTGTCGCTATCGGCAACCAAGAACGCTCCGTCACGGGCGAGCGCCTGCTGAGAGGGAGAAAGATAGTTCCAGAGATCAGAACCTTCCTGAATCATACGGTAAGCGCGTGCGATATTTTTTGATCATTGCTACCGGATAAAAAAATACGTTTCAATGAGAAATAGAACCATAAATCCGATGAGAATAGAACGCTCGACTGATAGAGAAACGCCGCCTGCAACCAGCCGATACCACGAGTTTAGATTTTTCTGAAGCTGCCACTCCCCAACCTGCCAAAGAATCATGGCAAGATAGATTGACAATACCAACCCATTCGTTATCATGCTCCCTGAAGAGGTGACGACGAACAGGCTGACAATAACGAATGCCCCCTCAAAAACGATGCTCCGAAACGGCGACGGATTGAGGTTGAAAAATACTTCTGCTACATCAAGAAAATACACACCGATGAGCCCGCCGACGATAAATAGGATAGTCCCTATTGCAGGATGAATGGTCCACTTAAAAACGGAGACCAGAAGAAGATACCCGAGCGATAAAAGAATGAATAACATTGGTTTACGCCGTACGATTTCTTTTATCTTCTCCACATCCATGATAAATTTAGTATAGCACCTCAAACTCAAGGAATTCACTGGTCGCATGTCCCCATGTTGCATCGACGCGTTCTACCCATGAGACATCGGGCCCCGTCTGACATCGTTTTACAAACTCATCTAACTGTTCTTTTATGCCTTCGGTAACGACCTCAACGGCACCGTCCTCCCTATTTTTTACCCAACCGGTCAGTCCTAATTCTTTTGCCTGATGTTTCGCCCACGCCCTGAAACCCACGCCCTGAACGTCCCCGGAGATAATGAGATGGACCCGTTTCATGTCATTCCTCGCCTGCTTTCAATTTCTTCATTTTCCACATAAATAGACGGGCGCGGCTATTTGCATGAGCATCTTTAACGAAAGAAAGTGTTTTTTCAAGAATTGCTCTCGGAACCGTTTTAGCAAGACGTATATAGAGCGCCTTATGCTTGTAATCTCCGAGTTCTTCGGAAAGGTAAATGCCGTATGACTGAAACTCACGGGAAATATATTTATCCTCAACCGGATTAAATTTGAGAAGTATTTGGCCAATACTTTGAACGGGAGAGCTTTTCGGCATACAACCTCAATTAAATCGGTTCATGGCCCGGTCAATTCCGTCAGTAAGCGCTATTCTGACGGCCTCTGCACCATGTTTAACCAAATGCTTGAGAGAGCCTGCTTCGCTTCGATTAAACCGGGAAAGAACGAACGCGATAACCGACCGGTGGGATAAATTTTTATCTTCATTGAGACCCGCCGATTCTTTTCCACGGCCGATTCCCATACGAAACCGGACAAAGACGTCGCTCGACAGATGGGTGAATATTGACGTAACACCATTATGTCCTGCACTTCCGCCTTTCTGGCGGATACGGATTTTACCAAGAGGCAAATCGATATCATCATGGACGACCCAAATATCAACTGGCGCCACATGATAATAGTCAGCTAATCCTTTCACCGCAACACCGGAATCGTTCATATACGTCGTCGGTTTGACGAGCATCACGTCACCCAATTTGGCCACAAGGGCTTTATGCGCTTTATCCAACCCCCAAACTGCTGCCTCTTTTCCAAGTTCATGACCCAAATGTTCGACTACCATATACCCGATATTATGTCTCGTGTCTTTATACTGACCCCCGGGATTACCTAAACCGATAATTAATTTCATAGTAACTATGTATCTTAGTATCTTAGCCCACCGCCCGCAATAAGCGGATAAGCTCGAGATGGGTAACCTGCGGAAATTCAAGGTAATACTGACCGACACTACGGAATTGATCATCCGATACCACGGCAATGAACTGACTCGTCATCAGCGATAATCGCTTCACAACTTCAGGAGGTGCCACGGGAACCGCACCGATAATTGTTTTTGCATGTTTATGTTTTACCCATGCAATTGCCGCCTCAAACGTTGAACCGGTGGCTGCGCCGTCATCAATAAGAACGACCGTTTTGCCTCTTAGAGGCAGCGGTGTTTTCTCTTTCCGATATACCAATATTTTTCCCCTTATTTGTTCGGCAAGCTCATCAATTTTTTCCTGAATATACGTCATAGGCACGCCCGACCGGCGGATCATCAACCGGTCGGTAACGGTAATCCCATCTGGTGCGACAGCACCAAGAGCAAGTTCACTATTGAGCGGAGACGGAATTTTTTTAATGAGAAGAACATTAAGCGGCATTTGAAGAATTTTTGCGACTTCACTTGCAACAACAACCCCACCCCGGGCAAGACCCAAAACCAATGCGTCATCAATGCCGGTGATACGCCCTGCAATTACTCTCCCGGCTTCAGTCCGGTCCGTGAATATCACAAATCCCTACAAAATACACGTGACAGGCGCATGATTGGGTACCCATTCATGTCTCCATCACGTGTATAGTGTTATTTCATTTTTGCTAATTGTTTCTCCGCAAGATCCCCTACGAAAGGAACCTTATACATTTCACCCTGGAATGCTTTCCACATACACACAATCCAAAGGATAAATGCTGCAAATGAGAGAAGAAGTCCAACGAGCCACCCTAAAATCGGGATAAATCCGAGTGCGATATTCACGATGAAAATGCCGCCGTACAAAATAGTCGACTGCATTGCGTGAAACCGTACGAATTTGCTCTGTTTCTCAACAAGGAGAAAAATTACGCCTGTCACAAATCCCAATAAGTACGATGCCGCACCCATGAGATTTTCATTACCTTTTACATCAGCCATTGTAATATCACCTCCCTTCCATTTCACCTTATCATGCCTCAATTTTTCCCGTCAATGACCAATGTGACTTACAGGATTCTCAGCTGTTCTCTCGAACTATCAATAAGGGGTTTTTCCTCGCCCTCACGCCACAACTTTACCACACCGAAGACGCCGTCATAGCCCGGGTCAATCACAATATCGCCCCTTCTGACTTTATCAACACCGGCCGCGACCCGTTCCCCGGCAATGTGCTCAATTTCTTTATGCGATGATTTCAGAAGTACTGAAAACTCGCCGCCCAACGCGTCGGTAAGCCCCTTATAAGGGATCTGCACCTTTGGACTCGCCACAGGGGAACCTATGCACTCAGCGATGATCTCGGCAAGAGGTACGAGCATGACAAACGGCGCACGATTCGGAAACGCTTTACTTTTAGTCACGTTGACGGATGCGCCATCCTCATAAACCGCTTCTGATTCTACGGTAAGCTTCAGGTCTTCCTCGCTTCGCCCGGCAAGCTCGCTTACACGCTGCTCAACGCCCTGGGTTAACGGTTTTCCGCACACTGGACACGTTGTGCCGTTTTTAGCCGTCTCCTTCGGACCCCAGCGAATGTTACACGCTCGGTGCCCGGTCCAATGGTATTTCCCCTCTTCAGGATAAAACTCAATCGTGTAAGAAATGGAAGGATGATTTCGCGGTGAGCGAATAAAATTTTGTCCGGCTTCACTTTCTCTTAAGGATTGAGCGGATGGAGTGTGGGTGGTTGAAACTGAAGACGGATCTAAATTTTTATTCGCGAGCGACAGCGAAGGACCACTGATTGCATCATAAATCGCGTCGTAGCTCAATTTTCCGTCAGGGATATTAAACACCGTTGACTCGCGCCCCAATTTCGGCCCACTATGAGCATCGGAAAACGAGACAATGGACCGGTGGTCAAGTTCTTTAATACGCCAGTTCATTGAGGGGTTGCTCGATAAACCCGTCTCGACAGCATAAATATGCTTTGCAAACGGCCCGTACGCTTCTTCGAGGCTGGTAAACCCGCTCATACTGCCGAATACGGAAAACCATGGTGTCCACGCATGAGCCGGAATGATAAGCGCGTGAGGCTCGATGGTTAACACTAGCTCAGCAATCTGAATGGAAGTGAGCCCGATAATCGGCCGTCCGTCGCTCATAAGATTACACCCTTGGCGGGTCATCTCTTTATTGATTTTGTCAGCAGATGCAAGCGTCGGCACCCAAATAAGCGTGTGCACGCGCCTCCCCTTCCCGCCCTGCGAATAAATACAGGAGACTTCAGTCGCAAGAAGGAAAAGAGGAGAAGGCAGAGAATTAAGCGCCGAAGTTGGATTTGTCATCTCCATCTTCAACTCTCTCTCTTCTATCGCCGGTTTCAGCCTGAGGAGTCCATTTCCTAATTCCTCCAGATTATCGTGAATTTCCTTCATCCAGAGAGGATGCGTCCAGTCACCGGTCGCCACAAGCCCCATTCCTTTACGTTTCGTCCATGCGCAAATCTGCGGTAAAATCATTTGAGGCGATACCGCCCGTGAATATTTTGAATGCAACTGAAGGTCTGCGATCACCTGCATAATAAGCTGCTTGCCCCGCATACGCGCCCTTCCGATGCGAGGACGTAGACCTCGAGAGGAAGTAAGCGTTATGCTGGGGCATTCTTATTCAAGAAATTCTTTCATAAGACTTCGTAACTTCGTCTGGTATCGTTTTATGACGGAGGGCTTAAACTGTTTTTTCTTCTCGTCATATATCTGTCCCCCCATGACATATCCCGGCATATAGCTCAATGGCCGCTTAAAGAAAAGAACCGGTAATGCAGCTTGGACATATTGCTGAACGACACGCAATGTCCCCTGGGCCCTCGGGCGCCGCAATGAGACAATGTACAGTGTTTCTCTAATTATCCGGAGCTTAACGCCCTTTTTATCCAATCGCAAACTGAAATCGATGTCTTCATTAAATGCATGATGTTCGTCGTATCCTCCGACCAGCATGAACGCCGTTTTATTAACACCGGTGAGCGGACCCGGTGCCATCGGCCGCTTAAAACGGACGAGACTCTCGATTGCGATATTCCAGAAAAGTGTTATAAACGCATCCCCTTGGACTTCGGTGTCCGGTCTGCACCAAGTGGTAAAAAACTTCAAACGTTTGTCTTTAGTATATTGCTTCATGCGTCCGATGGAATATGGGAGCAGAATGCTGTCGGCATCGATAAACACAAGCCAGTCCCCGTTTGCTTTTTGGGCCCCCAGATTGCGCTGAAGCGGAAGGCTCGCTTTCTCGCTGACAATAACCGTAAGTTTGGACAATTTTGAAGCGAATGTATGCGCCAGTTCTACTGTTTTATCTTCTGATGATCCGTCAACGACAATTACCTCAAAATCCTTTACCGTCTGGCTTGCAAGAGACTCCAATAATTTCGGAAGATACTTTTCCTCGTTAAGCGTGGGGATAATAATCGTAATCATAATGCGATAAATTCACCGATAACCTTATCAATTCGCTCTTCCAACCGCTTGAAAAACGCGCTCCCTTTTCTTTTTTCCTGGGGCGTTTGTTCATAAATACTTCCGCCACCGATAAATCCCGGCATGTATTTTAAGCCCTTACGGGTAAAAACCACGCTCAGGGTCGACTTTAACCACCTATTGAAAATTTTAAGGTTTCCTTCTTTTCTGAATCGGCGGAATGAATAGATGTAAAGGATCTCCCGCAATATATCAAACGGTACCCCCTTATGGTAGATCATAACGCCGAGTTCGTGATCTTCTGCGAATGTTACGCTTTCGTTATAGCCGCCGACACTCTCAAACACATCACGCCGGACAACGGTTAATGGTCCGGGCGCCCATGGCCGCTCAATGAGAACCCCGCCCTCTACCCCCATATTTACCAGGAACCCTCCGATGGCATCTCCTGGCTCGTCTCCATCAGCCTTAAGCCACGTCGTAAAAAACCGGGAGTGTTTCTTATCAAGAAACTTGATAATCCGCTCAAAGAAATGAGGAAATAATATGCTATCAGCATCGACAAACACGAACCAATCTGATTTCGCTATTTTAGCTCCGTAATTTCGTTGACACGATACTCCCCTTTTTTCATTCCGTATGATTGTCATCGGAAGCTTTTTTTCAAACCGTTTTGCAGCCGCAATCGTACGGTTGTCCGGTGAGGCATCAACTACAATAACCTCGAAATTCTTTACCGTCTGGTGCACAAGTGACGTGAGGAGTTTTGGGAGAAACTTTTCTTCATTGAGCGTTGGAATAATAACGGAAAACCGAGGTTTCAACATACCAGGTAGTGAAATTTCGACCTTTGCCTTTTAGGTTTTCGAAATTCCATACTCCTTTCAATATAAATACTTTTATGTGCACAATCTAGTTTACTTGATTCATGGGCAAAGAAAGAAAACCATGTCGAAATTCTACTACCTGGCATAAATTCTTCTGCATTATACGGCAAATGGACGCCGTTCGCATTAAAGAGATGATTGTTTCTGCCTTTTAAACATCCCTTCGATTTCGCCGACCGTTGTTGCTTGCTCGGGTGACTTATCCGTCCGTATCCGCACGAGCCTCGGGAACCGCACGGCAACACCGGCGCCGTGAGACGGTGATATTGTCAAATCATCACCGGCGATTTCAACGACGATACGCGGGGCCACCCATATGTCAGGAATAAATAGTTTATTGACATCTGCATACTCTTTCGGTTTATCGGAAACTTTGATGTTGTGGAGTTTTTGATGGAGGTCTTTCCATAATTCATCAGACACTCCAGTTCCGATTTTAGTTATAGTCACAAAGCTATCACCTTTACGCACTCCCACAAGAAACATGCCGATCCCGAACCCTGATCGTTTTCCCTCCCCACGTGAATACCCCATGATGACGGCATCAATCGTATCGGTGAGTTTACCGGTTTTTCCTTCCTCTTCTTTAAATTTAACCCAGTGATACCCGGTCCGTCCGGGTTCATAAATGCTATCCCATTTTTTGACCACAGCTCCCTCAAGGCCTTTTTTTAATTGTACATCATGATATCTGCGTATTTCATTTGCATCCCGAGTAATGATTTCAGGGGAAAGCATTAAATACTGATTTTCCTTTTTCTTAAGAGTGGACTCGAGGATCTTGCGGCGTTCCCGAAGCGGGACGGATAATAATTCTTTCCCGTCTTTATAGAGAATATCAAAAACGTAAAATTTTAAGGGCATTGTCTCAGAAGCCTGAGCAATTCCGTACTTTCGTTTTCGCGTCATTGTCTCCTGAAATGAGATGAGTTTGTCATGTTGTTTATCGTACCCGATCGCTTCAGAATCAAGGATAACTTCATCCCCGTTCAATTCCTCACCAATCCGCAGAAGCTCAGGAAACATCGCGGTCGTATTTTCTAAATTCCGAGAATAAGACGCGACGAATTTCCCCCGCCGGAAATGGATCTGTACCCGCACACCGTCATATTTTGGTTCAACGGCGACTTCTCCCATTTTTTTGATCATTTCATCAGCATTCGGAAGGCGTGCACAAAGTGACGCGAGAATCGGGGCTCCGACCTTGGCATGGATATGAGAGAGACCCTTAACGCCGTCCGATTTAACCGTCTCCGCAAGATACCCAATATCGGGACGGACGTTGTATGTGGCTTCAAGCATACTGCGAAGCGATTTATCACCCGCAACCATCCACGACAGACTGTCTAGCATGGTCATGTCGGAAAATCCCAGGCGGAGTTTATCAAGCGGAATTCTCGCAAGATATCGCGCGGAAAGCGCATCCATGGATGAAAGAAGGGCGGCAAGCAGCGCGATTTTTTTCTCCTGTGACCCCTGTCCCCCTTCGTTGGCGACAGCAAGTAACTCTTCATATACTTTCGATGTTGCTATATCCGAGTGCGTTCGTTTTTTTTGAAGAGCACAGATCTCAGCCGCTGCCCCAAGATCCCCTGTTTTTTTAAACGCCGAAACAACACGCGCTTGATCCATATCATACGCAAGGGCAATGGCACGGATCATAAATTTGTCAGCGACGCCGAATTCAACAGCCTCATATAGAGGAACAACGCGCCCGAGAAGAAGATAACAAATCTTACCGATTTCATCTTTTTGCGCGTGACGGAACAAATCCGCAAGAATTTCCGTCATTTCGTTCCGGGACGGTGTATGCTCAAGTCGTTTGAAATAACCCGCAAGTTCAGAGAACTTCATAGGTGACTATGGCCGTATTATTGAATGAAAAACAAGTAGGCAGTGGCAATAAGTATTAAGAAAAATATTCCGAACCCTAAGGCAACGTACCCCTCATGATCGTCACGGGTCAGCTTTTCAATCCCCTGTATAACCACAATCAATGCAAATATCGAGGGGATAATCAAAAATACGTAGGTGATGCCGGGGCCGGATAAATTCATAATAAATAATCTAATTGAATTTCAATAAACAAATAAACGGATGCACTTATGATCCGATTATTGAGTCATTCATTTATTGGATTATTATGCACTTCTCAGTACGTACCGTACGCCTTTGGTCGTACCCTCTTTTTTCACTATACCTTTTTTTATAAGGTCCTTCAATTCCCGGAGAACCGTATCCTCCGATATCATGGGGAATAACTCAAAAAATGACTTATTCTGTAAAAAACCGTTTTCCTGAACAAACTCGACAATCTTAATCTGGCGCTCTGACAAGGTCAAAGGCTGCCCTCCTAAAGACTTTTTCAGCTTTAAATCAGTGGAAAGAGTTTTAATTTTTTCTTTGATACGCGTAAGCTCAATCGCCAACCCTTCTGAAAAATATTCAAGCCACGGAGTTAAATTGCCGTTTAAACGTCCGACACTTTGCAGTCCGTCGTAATAGGATAACGGTTCCTGATCGTAATGCTCTTCAAGTGAAAAAAAGCGCTTAATATCGTATCCGTCTTTAAACAAAACTAGCGTCGCAATCCCCCGTGCGACCCGGCCGTTTCCGTCAAGGAACGGATGGATGCGGACAATTTCATAATGGGCAATACCCGCTTTAATGACCGTATGAATATCTTCGGAGTTCGTCCCATTAAGCCACTGCAAAAACGAGGCAATCAAAAACGGAACTTCGATCGCAGGCGGCGGACGGAATGTCACCTCGCCGGTCTGACTGTTCTTTACGACCACCTGCGTTTTGCGATACACACCAACTGCGTCATCAGGTAATATCCGATGCACCGTCATCTCATGAATATGTTTAAGTGACTCTTCTGTAATCTCTTTCTTGTCATATCCTTCAATATATTTAAGGACATTCCGGTAATTGAGCACTTCCTGAATATCCCGATCACGTCCGACGATTTTAGCGCCAGCTAGCACTTTTTCTGCTTCACCGAAGGATAATTCGTTCCCTTCAATATGCGTTCCGTGGTGCACAGTGCGGACCATAGCATCTTCACGAAATTTTGCTTCCCACGCAGGCACCAAAGGTGCGTTCTCAATCACCTCTTTAGCCGCCTCAATGATACCCATATATTTAAGAATCTTATTCGTGATGGTGTAATTTGGTGTATACATAAACGGGATGAATCCGAGGAACTGTATTTTCCCGCAGAATAACCGTATAATACCCTCATGGACGTAAAAAAGCAATCAGGAAATGAGCCAAAAAAACAACTGCATAAGGCCGTATTACGACAAATGATGACACTGGCAACAAGCGGGTTTGGGCTCGTCGCCGCACTTGCCTGGAATAATGCAATTCAGGAATTCGTCAACGTCTATATTAAGCCATATTTACCGAAAGGCAGCGGTTTTATATCGCTTCTCCTCTATGCGATTCTCGTGACCGTTCTTGCCGTTATCGTTACGGTCAATTTATCAGATCTCATTGATAAAATAGAAAAATAATCTGTATACTAAGGATGTGGAACAAGCAACCGCTCAGTCATCAACAGATTCACAGGAGCCAGCCCCGAATCAACCCTCTCGGTCGCATCAAAATACATTCGCTGTCATCGCAATCATTCTTATAATCCTACTCGTTATCGGAGGAGCAGTATTTGCGGGTTATAAATTTTACCTACAGCCAAAAATGCAGGCACAACAGCAAGAGCAAATAGCGCTTCGGCCGATTCCATTACAATCAATCGCAAGCGAACCCATAAAAACATCAACTTCCACAGCTTCGACAAAGACACATAAGTGGATTGTCTATCAAAACGCAAGCGCAAATTACGAGCTGAGTTATCCCGATGACTATACGCTCATAAAATCGGACGAAAATTCCATTCAGATCGTGAACGGGTTAAATAATGTGTTGGAGATTCAATACGATACGGCAATTCCGAAAATAGACGACAAATTGGCGGCTATACGCGGGGGGCGTGAATTCAATTGGCCGAATTGGTCGGCAGTTGATAACGAAAACAAATTTCACGATAAAGACGCTATCAGTATCAAGCCATATTCGAGTACTGCCCTCCCCGTAGCCCTCTATGTTGTACAGGGCAATTATGCCACATATGCGATCCGATACTCTACAAAACCAGAAGATAAAGATGTCGTCAATACAACGCTCGCGTCAATTAAATTTCTCGATAGTACTCCGATCGCAAATTGGAATACATACCAGGATTCGACAAAAACTTTTTCCCTGCAATATCCGTCTACCTGGAGCGTGGCCCCTCAACTAGATCAGGTGCAATTTGCAAGCGATGATCATATTCACTACGTCATTGCGAAATCATTCACTGTTCCGGCGAACACCTCGCTTGGAACATATATAGACAATAATAAATTAGGAGATACTGTGGGAATCGGGAATAATCCGCATTATTTCTATACAATGGGACAAACTCAAATAACGTATGATCAGGTCGGCGAATTCGGTCCGTATCAAATATATGCCCCGCCTACATTACCACAACCCGCAACGGCATTTGCCAGATTCGTTCGGCAAAACAACCAATATATTCTTTTAAGTCTGCGTCCGTATAATCCGGCGAACTTATCGATTCTCTATCAAAATCAGCATGTGGTGATCTTTAATCAGATGCTTTTGACCATTAGTTTTCTTCACAAATAAATAACTGTTTCATCGAGGCGGGAATCTGATTTGCCAAATCTGTTGCGTTAAAATACGGTCCGACTGTTTTATATAACGTATCTCCGGCATTTTTATTGATAAAGCTAGCGGCTTCTGCAGCAAGAAAAGGCGTATTCTTTGTTGCAAGTGCGGCTGCAAGTCCTGAGAGTACGTCTCCCGTCCCTCCTTTTGTCATGCCAGCATTTCCGCCGTCAACGGCGTAACATTCGCGATCTGCATAAACTAAATCCTCTTTACCCTTTAATAACACAATACAATGATAGAGATCACCGAATGTTTTTATCTTTTCTTCGTCTGTTGTCCTCACTGCTATATCAGGATGTTGTAAAGCCGCTTTATCCCAAATGATGGCAAATTCACCGTGGTGCGGTGTAATAATGGCATTCAGCGGCATGAGGGTAAGGTCCATCATCTGAAGCGCTCCCGCATCGATAACCCATTGTTTTTTCGGATAGTTTTTTAAAAGGCGGTTCGTCAATTCTTCCGTTTCGCCGTCTCTAGTCATCCCCACACCGATGAGAATACAATCGTCCTCTTTCATATAAGCATCAATATCCTCTCGCCGTATTACAATTCCGTTCCGGAATTCTTCTTTTGCGCGAAGGATTATTTCATTATTCTCGGGCACTGACGCATAATGAACGAGATCAACGATACGCGACGCAACCGTAAGCGCCCATAAGCTTGCTGCATGAAACAGCTTGCTTCCGCCAATAACGAGTAATCGTCCGTTTTGCCCTTTATGAGAGCTTTCCCCGGGAACAAAAAGTCCTTTTAAATCTTTTTGTGTTACATGCTGCATAGAGTTATTTTACAATAGTTCGATCATTAAGGGATATAACGCCGATCCCAGGATATTCCCGTTTCATAAGGGTGGTTACTTCAGGTTCTGCCGTCGTAATAATGGTTTGCTGTTTCCCGATAAGATCCATAACCAGTTTCCGGTGAGCCGAATCCAACTCTGAGAAAATATCATCAAGAAGGAGAGTCGGCCGCTCACCCACTCGCTTTTCCACATACGAAACTTCGGCAAGTTTTAACCATAAAATAGCGAGCCGTTGTTCACCGCGGCTGCCGTATTTACTCAAATCTATCCACTCGTCGTTTCGCTCCGGTTTCTGAAAAACGATATCGTCCCTATGGGGCCCGACAAGTGTCGCCCTTGCTGCCACCTCTTCATCGGCATATTGAACCAATCGAGATTCAGATATCACGCTTTTGTCATAAACAATCTGATACGAAGCGCCTGCGATATACGATGCATTGATAAACGCAATATAGTTCGCCCGTGCTTCCGTCAGATAGTTCCCTGACTTAATGAGAAGTTGATTCCAGAAAACTAGCTGACTCGTTGATGCTTTTCCCTCAAAAATGATGTCCAATAACTTGTTCCTTTGTCTCAGTCCCCGTTCGTAGGATAGTAAATTTCTTCTGTATTCTCTGTCCACCTGAACAAGTACGCTGTCTAAGTATTTTCTCCGCACGCTCGGGCTGTCGGTCACAAGCTCAAGATGTTCCGGCCAAAAAAGTACTGCGCGAAGATTACCGATAAAATCGACAAGACGCCTCGCGACACCGTTCACAAAATACCGTTTCGTCGGCGCCGTTTCACCGGTCAGCATACTGCCAGTCATGACAATTTCTAATTTTGTTTCCCCGGTTATCCCTTTTATCCTGCCTAGATCATTCCCCCACCTGATCGCTTCACGATCCTGATCCGCGCGGAAACTTTTCCCGGTCGCAAGAAAATATACCGCTTCTAAGATATTGGTCTTTCCTGCTGTATTGACGCCGACAATAAGAGTCGCCTGTGGGGAAAACGTAAATGTCTCTTTCGTGTAGCTTCTGAATTGTTGAAGAGTGAGCGTGTCTAGAATCATCGGCCTATTCTACCACACGACTATATATGGATGGTTGTGCCGGTAAATGACTTATCATCAAGGGCTGATGCAAGATTCTTTAGATTCTTTCCGTCAAGAATTTTTACTGTAACTTCAAGGTCTTCCGCTAATTTAGAGGCAACCGGATCAAACGGCGCATTCATTCCCGGCACCCATCTGTCCCCTATCATCCCCCGGTATTTTTTCCAGGAAATGTCCTTGAGGGCTTTTGCTTTGGAATTTTTTCGGGGGTCGCTGTCGTAAACGTGGTCGATATTGGTGAGGTTTATGAGGGAGGGGATGTTGTAGTCCTGACAAATCGTTACTGCGCAGTAGTCCGTACTCCAACCCGGTTTCCATCCGGCCGCAATCGCAACCGGTTTATCGATTTTGAGAATAACCTCGTAATGTTTTATAACCCGTTGGTCGGCAATATCGCGGAAAATCGTCCTGATGAGTTGAGCATTAAGCCGTGTCGCATGAAGACCGAGCCAATCCAGGTCAATGTCGTCAACCTGTTCTCCACGCACTTCCGAAGCCGCTTTCTGATAATGTCTGGTTGTCCCCCCTCCGCCGACCGTAATAAAAAATCTCCTCTTTTTGGAGGAGATTTGGTCTCGTATGAATGCGTTGAAGTCGCAAAGGAAGTGGGTATCAATACCGCCGTTAGGGACAACGAGCGATCCGCCGAGAGAAAGAACAAAAACATTTCCGTTGTTAGTCATTCGTTTAAGCTACAAAAACGCGCCATTTGACGCGTTCCCTATATATTAGCAAAATTTTCTGATTTGTCAAACAAAAATACAATCTTTGTCATCTGGTATACTAAAATAATGAGTCCTATAATGACAATTCTTGTCTGCGGCGGATCGTGTTCAGGGAAGTCAGTTTTTGCACGCATGTTCCGGCACGCATTCATTATGGAAATGGATCATTTCTATCTGGGCAAGCAGGATATGAAACCGCGTAAAGACGGTACATATGACTTTGATGCACCGGAATCCGTCGATATTGCCGATTGCGCCCGGGCGGTGAAAGAGTTGCAAACAGGAAACCCTGTAACCATTCCGATTTATGATATGAAAACAAGCGACCGGACCGGCAGTCAGACCATCCAACTCCGTCCGAATGACGCATTTATTGTCGTCCCCGGTATTTTTTCACTTAATCCTCCGCTTCGAGACCTTGGTGATCTTAAAATATTCATCGACACACCACGGGAGATCAGGGTGGCCAGAAGGATGATACGTGATGTGGCAAAAGGGAGAAATGATATCGATACGCTTTCCTGGTCAATTACTGTTGAGAAGAATCACCAGAAATATATTGAACCTATGAAGCAATTTGCCGATCTGGTAGTCCCCTTTTCCTATAATCCTGTTGAATTTTCTGAATAAATCCCGGGGCATTTTTTATTCTTCCATCCGCGCAAGTGCGCCGGTCCTTCGCGCCCACTCCCACATACGTTTCATGAAAAGATAAGCGAGGATAAAATAGATAATATTTAACGCACCTGCTATTTCAAGTTCGCTCCAAATTGGAGTACCGGTCAGTACCGCCGCACGGGCTGACTCAAAAATATATGTCGGGGGCAATGCATATGCTATCTTCTGAACAAGTGGCGGGAGAACCGAAACCGGATAAAAAACTCCGACAACCGGCTGGATGATATAAATAAATCCCCATGCAAGCGATTGAAGTCTCGTACCAAGCCGCATTATCATCCCCAGAACGAACATCCCGACGGCGTTACCGAAAATGATAAGGAGGAGCAAATGTACCGGCAGCGTCACACCGACAGAAAGAATGGAAAAATGAAACGTCAGATACCCTACAATAGAAAGAATAGCGACAGTGCCGATCTGTTTAAACAATCCGAATAGCATATGCCCCGCAACAAACTCTTCGATGGTGAGCGGACTTACAAATAAACTGCTAAAACTGTGAGCCCAAACTTCCCAGAGGGCGCCGACGGTTATAGAGTAGCTCCCCGTCTCCATCGCATACCAAAGTATAATACCCATCACAACAAATACTCCGGATGCCCCACCGTTCAGACGGGAAAAGAACACGGCAACTCCGCCGAACACGAACGCCTGGATCATGGGGAACCAAAAAATATCCATCCACGTTTCCACGCTGTGACTCAGGTGGTGCCAGGCATGAATGACGATCGTCTTAACCCTATGCCAACGCATGTGTAGAGACCGTTTCTCAATGCCGTCAGAGGGATTGAGAAGTATGGACTCTCGTGCCGTGATATCTGAAACGTCAACAGTTTTACTGTCGAATACGGCAGCGCCTCCCTTAGCCACAGCCAAAAATACATCCTCAAGATCCGGTTTTTCAATTTCGATATCAGTAATCCAAACTCCAGCGTTTTTAAGACCGAATAATACTTTGGGAATCTCTTTTTCATCAAGCGATACGAGAACCATATGCGGATTTACCATGGTATATTCGTATTTTTCGGCGACAAGATATTTCGTAACGGGTCGAAGGTCCTTATCAAACGTCAACCGGAGCGTGGCTGCGCCAACTCTTCGGGATAATCCTAAGGGCGTATCCGTTGCAATAATCGCTCCGTGATGGAGGAAAATGACCCGGTCACAAAGTCTACTAACTTCACTCATATTGTGGCTTGTGTAAAGAATCGCGACCCGTTCATCTTTGCGCATTTTGGCAATGAGATTGAGGATGGTATTGACAATTTCAGGATCCAAACTCGCTGTCGGCTCATCCATGAGGATAAGCTCTGGATTGTTAAGAAGCGCTTTCGCCATATTCACCCGCGCTTTTTCTCCGGAAGACAGGTACCAGTATAGTGAGTTCATTTTGTGGGCAATACCCAAAAGCTCAATGATGTCATTAATTTTCTTTTTACTGTTTGCAACATCGTAAAGCCCTGCAAATACTTCCAGATTCTCCCTTACGGTAACTCTCGACTGCATTTCAGAATACGCGGAAACGTAGTTGATGCGTTCCATGATTTCTTCATGATCGGATTCAAGATCATGACCGAAAAATCGTACAATTCCGTCTGATGGTTTTGTTAAACCTAACAGCATCTGAATTGTCGTCGTTTTTCCGGCGCCATTGGGTCCCAAAAGTCCCACAATCTCCCCTTCCTTCACGCCGAAAGAGATATGGTTAACGGCAACGAAATTGCCGTATTGCTTCGT
>CAYLQG010000004.1:0-22932 GCA_964385705.1 uncultured Gammaproteobacteria bacterium | reverse complement strand
GGCCGCCTCGAGACTTTCGACTGTTGCCTCCTTAAATAGCAACCCCGTTTTCCCGTCGACAACTGTCTCCAGGACTCCGCCCTGCGCCAATGCGATAACCGGTATGCCCTGGGCCATCGCCTCAACCGGAACCATTCCGAAATCTTCATCAAGCGCACAAAATATAAATGCTCTCGCGCCGGCGTACAGTTTTGATAATTCCGCGTCCGATACGCCGCCGACAAATTCAATGGTCGGACCAGCTATCGACCGAAGGTAGGCCTCCTCTTTCCCCTTCCCGACGATCTTTAACGGAAGCTTAAGTTTGTTACACGCGAGAATAGCTAAATCAATTTGTTTTGAATATGTTAACCTCCCAACGGATAGAAAATAACCTCGAGTTCGTAATCGGTAATCGGTAATCGGTAATCGGTTGACGTCAACGGGCGGATAAATTACCGTTGAGTCCCGGCGATAAAATTTCTTCACTCGGCGTGCAGTTTCCTTTGAATTTGCCACAAAATAGTCGACTTTCTGAGCGGTTACAAAATCATAATGCCGGAGGAAAAAGTTGATAATCGTCGCATACACCCGGACCGACCAGTACTTCTGGAGGTCGCTGCCGGTCGCGTATCCGTAGAGATTCCGTGGAGGATGATGAATATAACAAATGTGTAAAGCGCCACCGTGCCGCGCGGGAAGCTTTGACAAATTCGAGCCCTGCGCCGAAGGGGCCGAGGCGTCAGCCGAGGATCGCAGGACACGAGAATTTGACGAAGCGACCTCAGCGCGCGATGTTTTTACCCCACGGCACATAAACCAGCCGCTACTTGAGATAACGAGATCGTAATCGGATAAGTCGAAACTTCCCCATACGTCAGGTGCCAAGAACCGAAGCGGCGAATGGAATTTGCGAACAAGCCAATTATGTTGCACCCAACTTGGTCTTATATCCCAATTCTTAAACCGGTATGCATGATTCCCCAGTGCTTCCCAATCGACAAATGACGTATAGACGGGCGCCGTTGGCCACAGTTCATGCATCGCTTCAACCACTCGTTCGGCTCCCCCGTATTCCCGTAAAAAGTCATGTACTATCGCAACTTTCATAATTAAAATAATTGCTGTTGCTCGGCGGACTTCTCTTTAGTTTTTTCAATTTTCTTTATTTGCTTTGTTTCGATAACCGCCTCCCTATTGGTGAGGCGCTTCAATAATGAGTGGAAATGCATATGATCAAAAAACTCCCTGGCTTCTTTTGTATCAAGCGTGGTGAGCGGTTGATCAAAAGACGGCGCGACATCAACAGTCGTTCTAATTGTTGCAAGATCTTTTGAAAGCTCAGCGTCTTTTTCACCGGCTTTAAGTTTTTCAATAACGGAAGAGGAAACTTCATTGAGTCTTTTATCTTTCTTCTTAAGCGCCGCATAAACACCTTCGACAGAACCGAACCGTTCAAGAAGCGCCACTGCGGTTTTAGGGCCGATACCGTCTACCCCTGGATAATTATCAGAGGCGTCTCCGGCAAGCCCTTTAAAATCCGGAATTTTTTTGGGTGCAACCCCCATGCGCTCTTTTACATCGGCGTCTTTATATAATTTTGCCTCAGACAACCCTTTGGTCGGCATGTACACAAATGTTGTTTCATCAACAAGCTGAAGGATATCGCGGTCCCCCGTGACAACAATCGCCTGCTCAATGTTGTGTTCTTTCGCTTTTTTAACAATTGTCCCGATGACGTCATCTGCTTCAAACCCGTCTTTTTCAAAAATCGGAATTCCGAACGCCCGCACGAGTTCATGCACTTTTTCGATTTGTCCGACAAGCGCCTCATCCATCTTCGGCCGGGTTGCCTTGTATTCTTTATACATTTTCTTCCGGAATGTTGGCTTCGGACGATCAAACGCAACAAGCACGTATGTGGGATTCAAATCGTGATACAGCCGGAGAAGCATTGTGGCAAATCCGTAAACCGCATTCACCACACTCCCGTCAGGAGCAGTTAAAGGTGGTATTGCGTGATAGGCGCGGTGCAGAACTGCGTTTCCGTCAATGAGCACCAATCGATTCATGAAGCTATTATATTCGATTACTTTGTTATTGTCGCGCCGCGAGCGACCCACCGGTGAGGGAGACTTATTGTTTGTTACTGAGCGTCCTTGCTTTCGGTCCGCCCATAAGCGCTTCAAACTCTTCGCTTTCGACAGTTTCCTTCTTGATGAGTGCTTCGGCAATGAGGTCAAGCTGCTTCCTATGTTTTTTAAGAATTTCAGCGGCCTTCCGGTAACCCTCATCCAAAAACTTTTTCATTTCGCGGTCGATCGCGCTTTGCATTTCCTGGGATATGGGACTTTGCTCCATTGAGCTTTTCCCCCACTCCGTGATATCCATCTGAGGACCGAAGTTGATGGGCCCAAGATCGCTCATACCGAATTCCATAACCATATAGCGGGCAATCCTCGTGGCCTGATCAATATCGTTGGCAGCACCGCTGGTCATTTCATCGAAGACCAACTGTTCGGCGGCGCGTCCTCCCATTGTCATGGCAATTTCCTCAATAAGGCGCGACTTTGTCTCATGAAGACGGTCTTTCTCAGGAGGAGCAAGTGTGTATCCAAGCGCCATGCCGCGGGATACGATACTAATCCGGTGAACGATATCAAGATTCGGACTGAAATAGGAGACGACTGCATGTCCGCCTTCGTGATACGCGGTCATCTTCCGGTCTAAATCGCTCTGCAGTCGTTTTTTCTCCGGACCAAGTTTCACTTTCGTCGCCGCTTCTTCAATATCTTTCATGTCAATTTCTTTTTTATTTTCCCGTGCGGCCAGAATCGCGGCCTCATTGAGCATGTTTTCCAAATCAGCGCCGCTAAATCCGACAGTCCGTTTAGAAACTTTATCCCAATCAAGATCCGCAACAAAAGGCTTACCCTTGGCATGAATACGTAATATCGCCTTTCTCCCCTCCATATCAGGTAAATCCAGAACAACCCGCCGGTCAAACCGGCCAGGCCGGAGAAGCGCAGGATCAAGGAGATCTCCACGGTTCGTTGCGGCAACTATAAGGACAGCCGTGTTTGGTTCAAATCCGTCCATCTCAACGAGAATCTGATTGAGCGTCTGTTCCCGTTCATCATGACCACCCATAATGCCGACGCTTCGCATGCGCCCTATCGCATCAACCTCGTCAATGAAAATGATTGCTGGTGCACTCTTTTTTGCATTAGCGAACAGGTCGCGAACGCGGGCTGCTCCGACACCGACTAACATCTCCATAAATTCACTTCCCGCAATACTGAAAAATGCCGTATGTGCTTCTCCTGCCATCGCTTTTGCAAGGAGTGTTTTCCCGGTTCCGCTTGGTCCCACAAGAATGACTCCCTTGGGCGTCCTGGCGCCGAGAGCCTTATATTTTGCGGGATTTTTTAAGAAATCGACGACCTCCTCGAGTTCTTTTTTTGCCTCGTCAACGCCGGCGACATCGGCGAAGGTTACTTTCGGAAGATCCTTCTGAAATATCCGCGCTTTACTTTGTCCGAAGCTAAAAAGATTATCCTGAGCGCCCCTCGCCTGCCGGAAGAGAAAAAGGAAAAAAAGCACGGTTAAGACAAGAGGTAAAACGTTGGAGATTATCCCGATCCATAACTGGCCGGCGCTTGTATCTTTTACGCTAATCTGCGTTTTACTCGGATCGACGCCTGATGCTTCAAGCATCTGGACAAACGATTCCTGGGATTCTTTATACGCTATAATTTTTGTACCGTTTTTATATTGGACGGTGAGCTTTGAATCTTCTATATCAATATGTTCGACTTTGCCGTCTTTGACGTCGCTTATAACTGTCGATAATGGCTTTTCAGGGTTCTGACCGTTTTGTCCGTTGAAGCTTCCGATAAGTGAAAAAATGAGGAATATGATAAACAGTCCGATGATGATGTTTTTGAAATTTAGTTCGAACTTAAATTCAAACATCTTCCCGACTTTTTTCCCGTTTGCCGGGCGTTTTAGTTTACCCGCGGGTTTTTCTTGTTTCTCTGCCATAGATATTGAAATACGAATGCTCATTATATCATGAATCTGATCGCAGCGTCAGCTTGTATGAAAAAAAGAAATGTGTACCATGACAATATGGGTATTACGAAATCAAACACATCAATTCAAATCGAGGAATTACCGGAATTTGATAATCATAGAATCGTTGCGTTTATTGCCGATAAAACCATTGGTCTCTCCGCTTTTATTGCGATCCATAGAGGTGGGTTCAAAAATCCTGCATTCGGGGCAACCCGTATTTGGAATTACTCGACAGAACTGGACGCTGCGCGCGATGCACTCAAACTTTCAAAAATCATGTCATACAAATCAGCGCTCGCCGGACTTCATCACGGAGGTGCAAAAGCCGTTATTATCGCTCCGTCCAAAAACCATTTACGAGCAAAAATTCTTGAACGCTATGCACAACAGGTAAATTATTTTGGGGGACATCTGGTGACCGGTGCTGATGTCGGTATCAGTATGGACGACCTCCGGCTGATGGCAAAACACAGTAGCAATATGATCGGGCTCCATAGTGACCCGGTTTCTTTTACGATGTTAGGAGTGTTTTACGGTATTCAGGTAAGCCTAAGAGAAGTATTCGGAACCGACGATCTCTCAAAGCGCTCATTTGCAATCCAGGGGCTTGGTAAAACCGGTACCGGTCTTTTATCACACATTTACGAAGAGGCAAAGAATATTTATGTGGCAGACATTAATCCCTTGGCGGTCAAAGCCGCAAAACGTCAGTTCCCCAATGTCACACCGGTTAAAACCGATCAAATCGCTTTCTGTAACGTTGATGTTTTTTCGCCATGCGCAATGAGTAACGTCCTTAACCATGCATCAATTTCAAAAATCCGCGCGTCCATCATCGCGGGAAGCGCAAACAGCCAACTTGAGGATGAATCCGCAGGACTCCGATTATATAAAAAGGGCATCCTCTATGCGCCTGATTATGTCATCAACGCAGGAGGCCTCATGGCGGTTGTAGATGAGTATGAACACAAAACACACGATGCAATCAGGGTCAAACGGAAAGTCGCAACAATTAAAAAAACGCTAGCGGATATTTTTCAAAAAAGTAAACGAATGCACAAATCACCCAGTAGTGTGGCTGATGTTCTCGCCCGGAACATATCAGAAACGTTTGTATGATTGAGGATGCATATCCGGAAATACTCCGCGATCCCCCCAGACTCTTACGACTCCTAAAAACAAAACCGGAACGGTATTGGAACAAGTGGGGGGAGGAAAGAGCTCTCACGCTATTTCATGCTATGGCACTCCGTGTCCCCGCTTACAAAGATTTTTTAAAGAAGTACCGCGTCCGGCCTTCAACCATAAAAACAATAACGGATTTCCGACAAATTCCGACAATTGATAAAGATAATTATCTTCGTCGTTATCCTCTCCCCTCTTTATGTTGGGGAGGAAACCTAAACAAAAAAGCGACGACTATTTCGGCTACATCGGGATCAACCGGTGAACCGTTCTATTTCCCGAGGGAAAAAGAACAGGATTTACAGTACGCAGCGACAGCAGAATTATATCTGTTAAATAATTTCCAGATTGATAAAAAATCGACGCTCTATATTGATTGCTTCGGGATGGGCGTCTGGATCGGCGGTGTATTCACCTATGAAGCTATCCGATTGGTTGCAGAGCGCGGAAAATATAAACTACACATTATTACTCCGGGGATATTTAAGGAAGAAACGCTCCGGGCGGTAAAACGATTAGGTCCTCTCTATGATCAAATACTAATCGGGGGCTATCCTCCGCTCGTTAAAGACCTTATTGATGACGGAATTCGAAAAGGCGTACAGTGGGAAAAATTTGATCTCGGTATCATCTTTTCCGCCGAAGGATTCGATGAACTATTTAGGAATTACATTATAAAAAAAGCCCGATTAAAAAACCCGTATATGTCGACGTTAAATCATTATGGATCCGTTGATTTGGGGACCATGGCGCATGAAACGCCATTGTCTATTTACATTCGGCGTAAAGCAACGCACAGACATCAATTATTTTCCGCCTTATTCGGCGAAACGCAAACAATGCCGACCCTTTGCCAATATAATCCTATTCAATTTTATTTTGAATCAATAGACCAACACCTTATCTGCTCATCATATAGCGGCATTCCGCTCACCCGGTATGATCTCAAAGACATCGGCGGAGTTATACCATATGAGGTAATGAAAAACAAAATTAATACGCTTCATATTCCGCTTTTAAATGAACTCCGAGGCGCCCATATCGCAAATACTGCTTGGCATCTGCCGTTTGTCTATATATTTGAGCGAAGCGATTTTATCGTCAAATTATATGGAGCAAATATATATCCCGGAACTATCCGCAAAGCGCTTCAGTCATATAAAACCGCGTCATTTGTAACCGGAAAATTTCTTATGCGGATCCGACGTGACGCGCGGCAAAATCAATTATTGGAAATCAATATAGAATTAAAGTCGGATATAAAGCCGACCGCGCACTTGTCATCGCTCATTCAAAAAACGGTCGTTAACCTGCTTTTAGAAGAAAATTCTGAATACACTTCCAATTACAAAGGAGATCCGAAAAAACAACAGCCGGTAATTGTACTATGGAAATACGAAGATTCTTTATTTTTCAAACCCGGTACAAAACAGAAATGGATTCAAAAATACCCATGAAACCAATCATCCTCTACGAGTACGACTATTCGTTAAACGATCTAAAGAAACTGCGTCGTAGACCTCATTGGTCGACGATTGATATATACGAAAATCAAAGTAAAGAGCTCTTTGAAATCACGCACCCGTCGCTCGTCGGCAAACCATCTTACGTAAAAAAATTAAAACTGTTTTTGCGAAAACGGATAAAAATATCTGCGGGTAGCTGGATTTATTATCCGTGGAACGGCATGCTTCTCCATATGGTGACGGAAAAGGAATACAATCTTCTGCGTACAAACCGCAACAGAAACCTGATCACTAGAGAGGAGCAATCTAAACTTCACCATTCGTGCGTGGCCATCGCAGGACTTTCCGTCGGAAGCGGCATTGCATCAACTTTGACATATCAGGGAATCGGAACGATGAAACTAGCCGAATTCGATTCGCTTGAAACGACGAATTTAAACCGTATGCGTGCGACCATTCTTGACGTCGGCAAAAAGAAAATTGATATTGTGTGCGAGCAACTATACGAAATTAATCCGTATTTAACAGTCACGCCTTACCCAGACGGTTTAACAAAAACGAATCTGTTATCTTTTGTTCATAAGAAGCCTAAACCCAACGTCATTTTTGAAATAATTGATGATTTTGAAATGAAAATTCTTCTTCGTGTTGAAGCAAGAAAAGCACGGATTCCCGTCATTTCAACGGCGAATCTCGGAGACAGCGTGCTTATTGATGTGGAACGTTTCGACCTAAACCCGCGACTCCCGTTATTTAATGGCGTCCTCGGCAATTTACCGGAACAAATTCTTAAGCATCCTGATGCGGATAAACACAACTATGCAGTACGTATGGTCGGTAAACACTTTGTACCGCCGCGCGCGCTTGCCTCCGTTGCGCAAATCGGTAAGACACTCGTTGGAAGACCGCAACTCGGGAGTACCGTCACCATGAGTTCTGGCATTTCATCATATATAACCCGTTTGATTATATTAGGTGATAATCTTGCGTCGGGACGGTACCATGTAGTATGGTCAGACATGCTGAAATCCCCTGCCGCAAACGTCACTAACCGTAACTCATGAAAATGAAAAAGAATTACAGTGCATGGTCATGGGATATCCGCTCATGCTCGCCATCGTGGAGCATACAGGAAAAAATTAAATTTTTCCTTCAGGCCGGCATCCTCGCCCCTTCCCTTCATAATACACAACCCTGGCTTTTCCGAATTCATGATAATGTTGTGAATGTCATGCCGGACTGGAACAGACAGCTTAAACGGGCTGACCCGGAAGGTCATCATATACTGACGAGTATCGGATGCTGCATTACAAATATAGAAACCGCCGCGGCGTACTTCGGATTCAGCGTGTCAGTCCGTATGCTAGATGATGAAGAAAAAACCACGGGCGTTCAGCTCACATTCAGTCCTTCAAAACATCCAGATAAATTTCTTCGTACATTATGTCCCTTTATCCCAAAGCGCTACTCTGACAAGCTCACTTATCTTCCTACTCCTGTTGCCCCTGAGATACTTTCATCCATCCAACACATGCAGGTTGACACCTTGCAAGCCTATACAACCGACGATGCAGCAAGCATTCAGGAGATTGCAGCGCTTCAGAATGAAGCGGTGATTTTAGATGTGCGGGGCCATGGGTTCGCATCTGAACTAGCAACATGGCTTAAACCGAATAATACACATGACCCTGACGGGATGCCGGGATTTGTTGCTGGCCTGCCACCGCCTATCGCTGTTGCCGGCAAATATTTTTTGCCGCATCTGAAGGTTTCAGGTGTCATCCTCGGGAAAAAAGATCGGGAATCTATACTCACCAGTCCTGCTGTTGGAGTAATCGTCGGAGCAGGAACTGATGATATTGATTACATAAATGTCGGACGGTTATATGAACGAATTGCTTTATTCCTCAGGTCCCAGGATATAAGTTCTGCGCCGATGCATTCCATCGTTTTTTACGAGAAAGCGCAGCGGTTTTTTGCCCGTTTATTCTGCTATACTGATAAAAATCCGCGTTTTTTCTTCCGTATGGGAATAAGCCAAAAAAAACCGTATCACACCCCTAGAAGATTACTTGACGATGTTCTTGAATCTCAGGATACGGAACGATCTCTCGCGAAAATCGTCAAAACCCCGCTCGCCATCCACTCACTTTCAATCCGTAATTATACAATTCGTTATGTATCAGCAGGCTCAGGTACACCACTTATCCTCCTCCATGGCGGTAACATCGGCTGGGGCCAGTGGTACCCGAATATTGCTGCGTTTGCAAAATATTTTCATGTATACGCGTTTGACTTCCCTGGGGGCGGACGATCCAGTCGCGTTAATTTTCAATCAATGAACCTTACGCATGATTTGGTCGACGTCATAGACGAAGCCATACAAAAACTTCATATAGTAAAACCTCATATCGTCGGATCGTCCATCGGAGGATGGGTTGCTATGAAACTCGCGCTCAAACGCGGTCCGAAGATCGGTAAATTGGTTCTTGCCGACGCTATCGGATTTACCCGGAAATTAAGCCCTATGGAACGAATAGTTGGTATTCCCGCTATTGCGGGACTCATGGCAAAAACAATGCTTAAACCGGTTCGGTCGAATAAAAATCTTGAAATGTTCATGCGGAGCGTATTTTTTGACGTTAACTTCCCTTTTCCTCAGGAATTCATTGAATATTATTACGAGACGATGCAAACCTCTCACAATCTCCTATTCATAAGTCGTCTTTCCGGACTTTCGGGAGTTCCGAAAGAATTGTCCATCCTCAATGATCTGCCGAATCTGACCAATGAAACACTCATCGTGTGGGGTGAAAATGATAAGCTTATGAAAATTCGTGATGTGAAAGCGGCATTCCCGTATATTCCCAACGGTCATGTGCATATAATTAAAGATGCCGGTCATATCGTCACGATTGAAAAAAGCGAGGAATTCAATAAACGAGCATTGGACTTTCTTCGCAAAAAATAGTAACCATGTATTTCATACCTGCCCTGCCACTCATTATTCTTGGCGCTGCCGTCATCGCCAATACGCTCCTTGCGATTCTCGTTACAAAAAATAATCCCAAAAGTGTGAGTAATAGATTATTGAGTCTTTTATCCATTATCACGACCATTTGGCTGATCGTAAGCTATCTGGGCATTGTCCCGGAGTTTTTTTCACACAGCTTGCTCCTGAGCCGGTTAAGCATTTTTTTCGCTGTTCCCCAGGTAACGTTATTTTTCCTTTTTGCTCATACGACCCCATACGAGAAGATCCAAATGAAAAACCAATCGTTATTTTTACTTCTCATTGTCGCAATTGGTATTCTCTTCTTAACGATATCTCCTTTCGCATTCGTAACCACACAAGTCGTGAACGGGCAACTCATGCCGGTGCCCGGTTGGGGCATGGGTGTATTTGCTCTCTATGCGCTGTTTTACAGCATCGGCGCAATATACACTCTCATCAAACGGTGGAAATTAGCATCAGGCGTCATGAAGCAGCAACTCTGGTACGTCATGTTCGGTATTCTAATAATGCTCGGATTACTCATCTTTACTATCCTCATACCGGTTGTCGTTGCGAATAACCTATCATTTGAACCGTTCATCCCTCTCTACACACTCGCATTTCTCGGTTTGACTTCTTATGCAATTGTGAAACATCGCCTCATGGACGTACGCCTCCTGGCCGCAAGAACAGCATCCTATACACTCCTCGTCTTTTTGGCCACAAGTGTTTATGTCGCGCTTTTATTTACTATCGGCGACAAATTTTCCGGTCTGAATTTAACCGCTTCTCAGTTTGTGATTCTGTCGCTTATCACGATCATCGCCGCATTTTCCTTTCATCCGCTGCAGCGGATTCTGGAGCAAATCACTGACAGGATTTTTTTCCAAAACCGTTATGACACGGATAAAGTACTCGGCAACTTGAGTAACATCATGGCATTCGCACTCCGGCTTGATGATGTGGCCCATGGCATTCTTGAGGAATTATTACCCCAACTGCACATAACGAAAGGCGCATTCATCCTTTTTGACGAAGGTCAGGTTACGGATGTCCGAAGTCAGGGATTTTTAACGCCACCGTACCTTGATGAGGAAAATATTAAAACGATAAGCCAAACCCGCAATACGCTCGTTTTTGACGAACTCGAGGAAGGGGCAGAGAAAAATATCCTTCGCTCGCTCGGCCTAACGGTCGCGGCCCATCTCAGAACCGAAGGTAAACAGATAGGATTACTCGTTCTCGGGGAAAAATCATCAGGCGACATTTATTCCCAACAGGACCTTGATGTCATAGAAATTCTCGCGTCTGAAGCCGCCGTCGCAATCGAAAACGCACTCGCTTTTGAGGAAATCCGCCGGTTTAACGTCACCCTCAAAGAAGAAGTTGACCGCGCAACTGCCGACTTAACTACCGCCAATAAGCAATTAGAAATATTGGATAATCTGAAAAATGAGTTTGTTTCCTTAGCCTCCCATGAACTCAGGACTCCTATGACAGCAATCAAAAGTTATGCATGGCTTGTTTTAAATAATAAGGCCGGACCTTTGGAGCCAAAAGCTAGACAGTATCTAAACCGAGTATTTAACTCTACGGAACGACTCATTCACCTCGTTAATGAAATGCTCGACATCTCACGTATCGAAAGCGGTAAAGTGCAGCTCAAGCGGGAAAATATTAACCTCAGAGATGTCGCCCGTGATATACAAAGTGAATTTCAGGCAAAAACCGCGGAACTGCATCTGACGCTTTCACTTGATATTCCCGATAATCTCCCCCCGGTTTCCATTGACCGAGAAAAAATACATCAGGTTTTCGAAAATCTCGTCGGCAATGCCTGCAAATTTACACCACCTCAGGGGATGATCCGCATTGTGATAAAAATGACGGATACAATGGTTGAAACATCGGTTATAGACTCGGGCCGTGGGATTCACCCCGAAGATATGTCTAAACTGTTTACAAAATTCGGCAGACTCGAAGGATCGTACATTACAATCACAGGAAGCGGATCGGGACTCGGGCTCTATATTTGCAAACAATACGTCGAACTGCACGGAGGCACAATCAGTGCCACATCTGAGCCCGGCAAAGGCTCGGCCTTCACATTCACACTCCCGATTGCACAACTTACCGTTTCGCCAGCTTTACACAAGATGGTTGGGTAGACTACACTAAAAATATGACCGACGCACCGAAGCTACCGAAAAAAATTCTCGTTGTTGAAGATGATCAATATATCCGGGAGCTCTATATCGATATCCTGGAGGAAGAAGGATTTATCATCGATCATGCGGTCGACGGAGAAGAAGCATATCAGAAGATGCACGAGGGCGGGTACGATCTCGTACTGCTTGACGTCATGTTGCCGAAGATGGATGGACTGAAAATTTTAGAAAAGCTTAAAAAAGAAACCCCGCCGATACTTCCGAATAAGGCCGTTGTCATCTTATCAAACCTCGGTCAGGAATCCGCAGTCGCCAATGCGACGACGCTCGGCGCGCGCGGATACATGATCAAAAGTGACTACACACCGGACCAGGTGATCAATAAAATAAAAGGCTTCTTAAGCGAATAATCCTCTTTTTGTCATTCCCGCGAAGGCGGGAATCAAGTTCTATCTTATTTTGGCACCGACCGGCATCCCCTCGGCAGAGACGAAAATTGGTTTATTAGCGCCATCAACGGCCAAAATCATCCCCTGTGATTCTTCATCGAGCATCTTGCGCGGAGCAAGATTAGTGATAAAGAAAAATTGCTTTCCTGCGAAATCTGAGGGTTGATACCCGAATGGCCGGACGCCGGTGAAAATAATCCGTTTCTTTTCTTCTCCAATATCGACAACTAACCGGATAAGCTTCTCGCTCCCCTCTTTATTTGCGGCTTCAACCACTTTTCCAACCCGGAGCTCAACACGCGCAAATTCGTCAATAGAAATAGTATTTGAAACCGTCGCGCTCGGAGTCTTCGACACACCTCCGTACTGGAAAAAAGAATATTGTGTTGTCAATCCGATTGCCTCCCTTATTCCATCCATGGTCTTTGTCGCGATCGTGAGCGCACGTTTTTGACCATTTGCAAGAATCCCTTTAACTTGGACCGGATTGTTTTTCAGCGTATCGTATGCTTTTCTTGCTTCGGAAAAATAACTCATCATGCTTGTGAACAGATATTCCTTCACTGCGACATCGGAAATCTTCCCCTTCTTATACTCTTCCTTCATTTTGGCAACCTGCTCTTTGTTTCCAACAAAATCCAAATAGGTAAACACCATGTTTCCTTCGATGTGTCCGGGATCGGTAGCGTGCGCGCGGGTCGGATCGGTATATGTTCCTATTACCTGTTTTTTAATTGTTTCCTCCGATTCGAAAATACTCAAGATGTTTCCAAGACTCTTACTCATCTTGCGTTTTCCGTCGGTCCCCAATACAACCGCCACTTCCTCAGGAATATACGGTTCAGGAAGAGTAAAAACCCTTTTTTTATAAATCTTATTAAACCGGCCCGCTATATCCCGTGTAATTTCTATATGCTGTTTTTGATCTTTCCCTACGGGCACCAAGTCAGATTGATACAAAAGAATGTCAGCCGCCATAAGCATCGGATAGCTAAAAAGCCCGACATTGATGTCATCCTCCATAACGTCTTTGGCGAGTTTATCTTTATACGCGTGCGCGCGCTTCAGTAATCCAAGAGGAGTCACGTTATTGATGATCGACTGACATTCCGTATGCATCGGTACGTCCGACTGACGGAAAAATACGATCTTAGAAAATTCTTCTTCTGTCATAAACCCACGGAGGAGAGCGAGTTCGTTGAGAATGAGGGTCTCAATGTTGTGCTGCAGCTGTTTTTTATCCTGGATGGTCGTTAGCCCGTGAAGATCGGCAACCATGAGATAGCATTCATTGGTTTTGGCAAGCTCAATAAACTGTTTTACCGCTCCCAAATAATTACCAATATGGAGGCTCCCGTCGCCTGATGGCGTTATGCCGGAGAGAAATCGTTTTCCTACAGGAATTTCCAATTTCCCAAAGAACGCGAAGTCGCCGATCGTGCCATGATTCACTTTCACTAAATCTACAGCATCCATCGCCATTCCCATGGTTTTCGTGCCTGCGGTTCCGTACGCTTTTCCGACTGACAGCACTTTTTCATCCAAGTAATACGGAATATCTAAACCTAAATACGGAACCATTCCCGTTTCGGTTCCCAATTCTTCTAAATCTTTTTTGGGAGCAAATGCTAATTGCTTTACGCCTGCTACCATTTTCAGCTTTTCCTGATCAACTTGTGTGTCTGCCCGTTTCACAGCTCCAATTACTCCCTTTTCCGTACGATACAAAATCGTTGTCATTGCATTTTTCATTTCAATTCCATGAAACGCCGCGTGTGAGGGCACATCCGGCGGCAAATCCTCCGGCAATGAGATAAAACGGTAGGTAACCTTTTTATCTGTTAATATTTTTTCGATTTTATCTTTCAGATTCATAGATTCTCCTTATTGTAACAAAAATATTGAAAAGGGTGGAGATTAGTCGTACGCACCAAACTCCACCCTACATCCAATCAGACTCATCGGTTGCGCAATGCATTGACTGCTCTTCCGATTGCTCTACGTACATCAACAGTAAGCGAACCATAGTATTTCTCCAATCTTTGAATGCCTTCCGGCTCCGTTAATTGCTTGTGAATCTGCGCCATATACGCATCATCACTAAATACTATCGAGCCACCTTCGTCGCCGCGGACGATCCCAAGTACAGGTCCAAGTGCGATAACTGCTGATACGTCAAGCTCACCATTATGAGCCAATTCCTGAATTCCTGAACGTAAATTTCTAGCTTTCGCTTCGATGTTATCCATATCTATCACCTCCTTTCAAAATAGATCTGCAATCTATTTCATCCTCCCCTTTATAAACTCTTCATACGCTCCCAGATCTAACAGTCCGTGCCCCGAAAGGTTGAAAAGAATCGTCTTTTTCTTACCCTCCTCGCGCGCCCGAAGCGCCTCAATCATCGCGTGTCGGATCGCGTGGGCGGATTCCGGCGCAGGGATGATTCCTTCAGACCCGGCAAACGTCCGCGCCGCCTCAAACACCTCTTTCTGGTCGTAGGCAACTGCTTCTATGAGTTTTTTGTGATACAAAAAACTCACCAGGGGCGAATCGCCGTGATACCGGAGTCCTCCGGCGTGGATCGCAGACGGCATGAAATCACTCCCCATCGTGTACATCTTAAGACGCGGCGTCATACCCGCCGTGTCTCCCGAATCGTAGCGATATTCGCCTTTCGTCAGGCTCGGACATGCGGTCGGCTCAACTGCAACCACACGGAGACGCTTCCGTTGGCCCGAGAGTTTATCCGCAAGAAACGGAAAACTGATCCCCGCGAGATTGCTCCCGCCACCGCAGCAACCGATGACAACGTCGGGATACGCCCCCTCTTTCGCGAGCTGTGTCTTTGCCTCCTGACCAATGATGGTCTGGTGCAACAGCACGTGATTAAGGACGCTTCCCAACGCATAGTGCGTGAGCGTATGCGATGCGGCAACTTCAATGGCCTCGGAAATCGCCATCCCGAGACTTCCCGGTGTTGTCGGATCTTTCGCCAAGAATGATCGGCCGATTGTCGTTTCTTTAGATGGGCTTGCACTCACTTTCGCGCCGTATAATTCCATCACGGTCCGCCGGTACGGCTTCTGATCATAGGAAGCCCGTACCATAAAAACCCGGCACGTTAGCCCAAACATCCTGCAGGCGAGTGCAAGCGCACTCCCCCATTGACCGGCTCCCGTCTCAGTAGTAAGCGCAAGAATGCCTTCTTTCCGGTTGTAATACGCCTGGGCAAGGGCGGTATTGAGCTTGTGGCTCCCGACCGGCGAGGCCCCTTCGTATTTAAAATAGATACGCGCCGGCGTATCGAGCAGTCGCTCCAACCGTTTGGCACGGAGAAGCGGTGTCGGCCGGTACATACCATACAACTCCTGCACTTCGTCCGGGATCGGGATCTCTTTATCGAGAGACACCTCCTGGCGGATGAGCTCCATTGCAAAAAGCGGCGCAAGCGCTCTCGGTCCTACCGGCTGCATGGTCTTCGGGTCAAGCGGCGGATCAGGGAGCTCGCCCAAATATGTTTTTAAATAATACGGGAGATTGAGATACGACTCCGGAAGCTCCCGGCTTCCTAATATATTTTGTTTCATAATTGTCTCCTAAACATAAAAATTTATACGAAAAAGCAAGCGGATCGCTTCGCCAATATTCCCTACCTTTTGTTTTAATTTGATGGTGTTTCATAGTCCGTTAATCCATATCTAAAAAATGACGATATACTAAAACTTCTTTCATGCAGGGCAGATCGTCCCGTCCATCTCCCGCCATCTGAAAAATAACGCAGGACCGGGCAATCAAACATGTCAACCGCCTCCCTTGATCCGCCTGGTCACGGAGCGGTTTCTGTGTCGCTTCATAAACCGGCAACTTCTGATATGAAGCGATGTTGATATTTTCACATTGCGTTACGCAACCGCTTTGTCTTTCCTTCATTTCGACATCGGACGGTTTCAGAACCGACGACATTGCTTCGGTTATCTTCTCCGGTCCATTGCCGGTTTGGCCGCGAAATTTAACACTACCGATATTTAATTGCCTCCGTAATTCAAACGTGTTCGCCATATGAACCTCCGCTCTATTTCATAAAGATCTCAAAGACCAATAAAAAAGCCCTTGCAAATTTCTTTTGTCACCACGGCAAAAGGAATCTCCAAGGGCCTGTTTAGGGCTGTGCCACCTTGATTCGTTCTCCCATAACTCAACAAAAATCCCCGTCGCCGGGGAAATCGTCAAAACTCATGAGAAAACCTCATTTATGACGAGCTCCGTATATACGACACTCGCTGCCTTCTTTTTACGGTTCGGCCTCCGTCACATACTTTTGTGCCGCTCCCCGGTTCCAACCATCCGGATCAGCGCGTTTGATTCAACTAAAATAGATTATCGCATCTCAGGATCAAAAAGTCAAACCGGACAATCCGCCGTGATTCTGGCAATGCACGGCATAAAATAACGATTTATACCCGTCTGACGGTTCTTTTTGTCCCTTTGGAACTAGAAGTTCGATTTCATACCACTCCCTAACATTCGGACAATAAAATATACCCAGACTCCCGCGGTAGCTAACCTGATCTTCGACACAACTACCGTATTGCATACGACCGTCCAGATACGCGGTGTAAAACGAAACGTCAATGTTCTTGTTATTGGTAAATACGCCGCCTTTCGGTTTAAACTGATCCTGACACACAACCTCATTGGTAATTGCCCCGGGATATGGCGACCGCGCAGAATCGAATAAACCCAAAAGTTTCATAGTGGTGATCTTTGTCAGTTCGCCTGCATCCTTCGCGTCAACGCTGTTTACTTCCTCAAGACGCACGAGAAATCTCGAGTCAGTGATGAGCCCGCGCCACCCCGTTTGCGTTTCCTCATACACTTCGCGGGTATGCCACGATTCTTTACCGGGGAACACAAGACACTGATAGGCGGAACAGGAAATAAATTTCTTTATGAGAACGAAGCCGATGATGAGTAACGCAATACTACCTAAAATAAAAAACAGGCGCCGCACCGTCATTGTAAATAGATGCATTATCTACTAGCATAAAAAATATGCAGCTTCCGCGCAAATACCAAAAAATTTTATGGATACTAATCAGCGCTGAAATACTCGTTTTTATATCCCTCATCGTCCTATTTCATTCACAGATTATTACAAGTTTTCAGGCACCAAAACCATTATGTGCACATTGTAATATTATTCTTGTATCACTGGACACGTTAAGCGCAAACCATATCCCTTGTTACGGATATTATCGAGATACTATGCCAAATCTTTGCCTATTAGCAAAGAATAGTATTTTTTTCAGCCACATGTACTCAAACGCTACATGGACGCTCCCGAGTCATGTTTCAATTTTCACAGGATTATACCCATACACACATGGTGTGATTGATCAAAGCGATTACCTCGACCATCGTATTCCGTTCCTCCCGCAAATTCTTAAGGACAACGGGTATGCCACCCTATTCCTTATGGACCTTAATGATAATACGATGCCTATCGACTCTGTCTATAACCGCGGCATTGATGAATTTTATAACGAATACACAATTTCCTGGGATAGCGCATTGGCCGATTTCAAAAAAAACATTGAGAACGGAAAAAAGACGTTTTTATTTCTCCACACGTATGACGTCCACGCACCATATCTTATCAATGACCGCCCGTTTCTTTACGCGAAGACCGTCGTTTCCTCAATTCCTACAAAACGCTCACAGCTCGGAGTTATGACCAATGATGTTATTAACTTTCTTATCCAACAAGTTCCTGATGACGTACAAAAACACAATCTCGGTGCGGGGGAAGCAAAAGTGCTTTCCGCTCTTGTTGACGAATTAAAAAAATATCCCGGAGATTATGTCAAAATGCGGAGTATTATTCAAAAAGCTATTATGGAAGACCCTACAGATACCAGACCGATCTCTGCATATTACGCTTACAGTATTCTCTATAAGGAGCATATCGACACGAAAGATTCTACTGCCGTCGGCTTTTTACGGGCCCTATACGATCAACGCATTTATGAGATGGATACAGAGAGGATTGCTCACCTACTCTCGTTCCTTCAGGATAAAACGATTCGCGACAACACCATCGTCATCATCACCGCCGATCACGGAGAAGAATTTATGGAGCACGGACAAATAGAACATGCAACAACCTATGATTCTAATATCAGAATTCCCCTCGTTATGTATATCCCAAACACGGCAAAAAGAACGATTGATGGAAACGTACAATCCGTCGATCTGCTTCCGACGATTCTCGATATCATCGGCGTAAAAACACACAATACATATCAGGGATTAAGTCTCGTTCCGGCTATCGGCGGAGCCGCACTCCCCGATCGGATTCTCGTTGCCGATGGTGACGTTGAATTAAATAGAACCTTGCGGCGCGGCGACTGGAAGCTTTTTTTATATCCCAAAGACAACCAATGGCTTCCCGTTGAACTCTATAATATTCAAAAAGATCCCGGAGAACAGAATAATGTTCTATTCTCCCATTTGGACATCGCCAATTCAATCCTTAAAGATTACCAGGCAATGGGGAAAAAGTAATACAATATCTCTTTTGGTTGCGAGGACTACAAGAACTTAGAACCTATTATCTGACCTGAAACGCCTATCTGATAAACACAATAAAGTCTTGAATTAAAAAACTTCCTACTAATGATGAAGCTTAAACTCTCACTATTCCGAGAATAATTTTAGATATTTGTTCTCAACCTATAACCTAATCATTCTACCGGTTGAATCAACGGGAGGATTACCTAATTTTGAGTTTCTATATTCGTCAACAAATCTTGAAAGACCTCCATTGAATAGTATTTGGCTTTGGTTATCTACAAAGTCTATACCCATTCTTACGTTAGCATTAGGGCTTGTTTTTTTTACACTGGCAATAAAATCACGCACATCTTTAAATGTGTCACTAATTTCCATCATTTGCTTCATGAGATCACCCGATGCGGCTAGTGAATTTAGTTCATCCATATTTAATTGCCGCTCTGTTGAAACACCAGCTTCTACATCGACCACCTTAATTTGATCATTTCCAACGACCGCTATATATGTTCTGATGCCTTTCGTTCTATCCCAACTAAACCTATCAAACGGTTTATTGGCATCTGGAATTACCATACCAAATCTATCCATAATCGTTATTCCTCGATCGATTTGTTCTTCAGTAAAACCATATTTCGTGAAAGACGCTCTTTCCTCAGGACGCCGAGGATGAATTTCTTTAGTTTCTAATAAAAATCCTTGGGTTGGAAAAAGTGTCACTGCATGGGAAAAGCTATATAAAGTCGTATGTCCATCAACTCTATTCACATATTCGCTTAATTGCGTAAATATTTCTCCTGCTCTTATTTCTAAATCATTTAACTGAGGCCTACTCGCATTAAAGTCTACGTGTTGTCCTGTCGCTTTAGCTGGCTCTTCTGGCATAATGTTATTTTACCAAATTTAAGAAAAAATGACGAATATCTATATATTTCCATTAGTTGACTATATAAAAAATAGCCCGTATAAACGGGCTAAATTAACTTATGTTGCGGGGCCAGGAGGCGCGCCTGGTCTAGAAGATTATGAGCCTTCTGTGCTACTCTACACTACCCCGCGATTCTTGAACGTTAGAACAGTTGATTATAGCACATTTTGCATGTTTTTTATTGCCTTTGCGCCTCAAATCCCGTAAAATACGGTTACATTTTGAAGTTGCCAGCGTAGCTCATTGGTAGAGCAGTGTCTTCATAAGGCATGGGTAGCAGGTCCGATTCCTGCCGCTGGCACACTCTCCTTGTCATTCCCGACCTGATCGGGAACCGTTCGATATGTGTTGATCAAACTGGGATCCCCGCCTTCGCGGGGATGACAAAACTAAAAAAACAGCTTCCACCACCGTTGCCACGGGGTCAGGTTTGCATCACTTGCCCCATTCCAGTCTGTTGATGGTAAATCTCCGGGAGTAACCATAAGGACAATGGTATCTTCCGGTTTCGCGAGTCCCAACTTATCCCGTGCCTGCTTTTCGATAAAGGATGAGCTGGTGGCCACACGCAACTCGTCCTTTAGCGCCTCATTCCTCTTCTCCTCCTGGGCGAGCGTACTTTGCCGCTCAGCCACGATATCATTGCGCTGTAAATCGGAGATAATAGACTGTGCCATACCTATAATAATGAACAGACCTACAATAATGATCCCGAGCCGAACAAATGGATGACTGAATACCTTCATACCGTATATTTAGCTTCAAATAGGCTGATGATAAACTGATACTTGCAAAAGAACTTTTTTCATGATATTATAGGTTATTCTCTTTACGATTAGAGTGATATTTCGCTCTAAACCTGCCACAAAGACGATGCCATGCCAGTATTACTAAAAGACGCTCATCAGCAATTTACCCAATATCTTGAGAGCCGGAAACGTGCTCGCGCTACCATCGTAGCATACGGTAAAGATATTGAACAACTTACCCTGTTCTTGGCAAACACCGGGAAAAAAACCATTAACGAAATTACCCGGGATGAGCTTGATGCATTCCTGAAGAAACTCGCAAGTGACAGCTATACTCCCAAATCAATTTCCCGGAAAATCAATTCTATTAAAACCTTTTTCCGCTTTTTAAAGGCCGCCGGCATTGTCACATCAGATCCCGCAATTGAGATCGAACACCCGAAATACGAAGTGAAGCCGCCGCGGATCCTTTCAAAAATTGAATACCGCGCTCTTCGCGATGCATGTCGGGGTGACGTACGCATCTATGCAATCGTTGAGATATTCCTTCAGACCGGTCTTCGGATCGGCGAACTTGCGAATCTCTCACTTGAAGATATTAAAGAAACAGAGCTTCACATTGCAGCCCAGGAGGGTCATTTAGAACGCAATGTCCCTTTAAATAAAGCAGGAAAAGAAGCACTTGACCGCTATTTGACCGTACGGGGAACAACCGGACCAAGTAAAGCACTGTTTATTACGAAAACGGGCCGACCGCTTCTTATAAGAAACATCAGAACCGCAATAGACCGGTATTTCAGAATCGCTGGTATTGAAGGCGCGAAGGTCAATGATCTACGGCACACCTTCATCGCCCACCATCTGATGGCAGGCACAGCAATCACGACTCTTTCGAAACTCGTCGGACACAAGCGCCTCTCCACAACCGAGCGCTACCTTGAGCTCGTTAAAGACCAGAAACCCGACAACGTTAAACTCGACGAACTCTAAACCCCTTAATTCCTTAATTTATCCCGTCCTGGTTTGACAAAACCTCCTGTGGTACTATAATCCGACCGGAGCAACATTATGCCTATAATCGAAGATGCCAGGAGAGAACAGAGCGATCAGGCCGCACAACAAGCGCTAGACACTCAATTATCAGAACAGAGAGCGATACAAAATCAGAAATTTTTTAAAGACGCCTATAGCGCTTTAGTAGACACCGAAGTTGACCTGGCGTTCCGACACCTCCAAAAAACTATCCCTGCATCACTTTCCATAGGAGCGCTCAACGGAATCGCTCCCGATCACCCTTTGTCTAGTTTATCTGGTGGGGGTTTTATTATTAATTTAACAGGATTTCTAAATATAACCCTTGCAGATTTACAACCTAATAGCTATTTTTTAAATGCCAATCGGGAACGACACCTTTTCGATGGTCAAAATGTGTTTACTAGATTGTCATACGGACTAGAATGGGGCACTTCAACAGGCCCTCGAACATTGACACATACTTTAGGTGAGGATTTAGACGGCAAACTCGATGGAGCTTCTTTCACCTATAAACACTTTGAAATCTATCTTGTTTTTGATTCACAAAACAATCTAACTTTTATCTCTGCTTTAGGACCTAAAATCTTACCTTCTTCTGTTTGGCAGAATAATAAACAAGCCATATCGGATGAGATGGACAGGCTTTATCAGAATCCTATTGTAGGTATTTCGAACAATTTAATGAAATTTCACGAAAAACTTCCAAAAGTAAGTAGGGTAAGTCGGGGTGAGAGTTCATTCCCGAATGTGAGCAGAGATCCCCCTGGAGGAGGACAGCCTGCATATTATGAAACAATTTTTATTAATGGTGACAATTCGTCACATGAAAACGTTGAAAAAGACCTAATTAGTCTGTGGCAGTTATCATAAGCACTCCGTCTTCTTATGACCTTGCTCCGGCCCGACTCTTCGCGATACAATACGCTCATGGATAAAGCGTACGATCCAAAAGCGACGGAGGCAGAAATTTACAAACTCTGGGAACAAGGGTCGCCTTCGCTTGGCTACGGCGGACCAAGTGGATATTTCGCGCCTAAAATTGATAAAACGAAGAAACCCTTTACTATTCTTCTCCCTCCCCCGAACGCGAACGCCGATCTTCACTTAGGACACGCGATGTATGTAGTTGAGGATATTTTAATCCGATACCACCGCATGAAAGGCGATCCCACGCTTTGGCTCCCCGGCGCCGACCACGCCGGTTTTGAGACGCAATATGTGTATGAAAAAGCGCTCGCGAAAGAAGGCAAAAGCCGCTTTGACTTTGACCGAGACACGCTCTACAAAAACATCTGGGATTTTGTCCACAAAAACCGCGGAACCATGGG
>CAYLQG010000003.1:0-44355 GCA_964385705.1 uncultured Gammaproteobacteria bacterium | reverse complement strand
CGGACGGCGCTGTGACGGCGGCTGATGAGGCTATGCTTAACTTCCAAATAGCGGGCAAACTCGTATATCTTCCGCTTAAAGAAGGCGACAAAGTATACCAGGGCCAGACAATCGCGTCTCTTGATACATACGCCCTGCGGGAAGAATTGCAGCTCGCATCCAACGCATATCAGGCCACGAAAAACAACACGGATCAGGCGCTTGAAAATAACCAGGCCGGCATATTAGAGGGACAACAGCGGTTTTCACTGGATGCGTCCAATAGAATCGTATATTCAACTATCACAGAAGCTACAGTTATTTCTGATGCCGTGAAGCGTATTGTGGATAACGACCTTTTGGCCCAGAATTCGGCTCAGATAAATGTCGACCTCGCCAATTACGCCGTAACGCTCGCGAGTCTCACGTCTCCGATCCGCGGGATCATAACGTATGAGGATGTTACGGTGCCCGGGGTGAATATCACACCGGCAACCACCTTCGTGGTCGCCGACCCGGATTCGATGGTTTTCCGCGCAAATGTACCGACGGAGAACATTTACTATATCGCCGAAGGAAGTACGGTAACGCTGGCTATCGACGGCATACAAAATAAAATGACCGGGACGGTCGTAAAGATATATCCGTCAAAAGTTGTTTTACCAAGCGGCCAATCCGTATATCAGGTTGATATCGCAAGTAACGATTTAAAAAAACAGGCAAAATTAGATGAGTCAGGTACGGCGCTCATCAGTACGAACGCCCAGAACGTTGCGCTCGTCCCCGCCTGGACAGTGCTTGGCGGCAAATATGTCTGGGTAGACAATAATGGAACACCGGAGTTAAGAACCGTAACAGCAGGAAAGATTCACGGAAAAGAAGTAGAGATCACAAGTGGACTCTCCCCCAACGACAACATCATCACTGATCCGAAATTCATATCAACACGCAAATATCTCATGTTATGAAAAAAGAATTTCCATTATTCAAAAACAAAAAACTTTTGAGAATCGCCGTCGGCGTCTTTGTGGTCGCCCTCCTGTTGGTAGCATTTATCATCTTTCAGAAAATGACCGGGAGAGTATTTATTGACAACTCAGTTATTCAATCTCCAGTTATCACTATATCCCCTTCTTTATCGGGAAAGGTGCAGGAACTGGATGTCAAAGAAGGAGAGTCGGTACAAAACGGCGATACGCTCGCGGTTGTCGGCTCCGAAACACTCCGCGCCGACACGGACGGACTCGTTATATCGGCACCGGATCTCACCGGTTCAACAGTGAATCCGACAACACAACTCATTCAGATGATACGGCCTGTTAATATGCGCGTTGCCGGCACCATTGATGAGAATAAAGGGTTAAAAGATATCCATGTCGGACAAGTCGTCTCGATCACGATCGACGCATTACCCGGTAACACGTACTGGGGATATGTCGATGAAATTTCGCCGAGTGCCGTCGCACCCGCATTTTCTTTTTCGACGTCAACCGAACGGGCCACACAGCAATTTACTGTGTATGCAAAATTTAACTCAGCTTTATACCCCTCTATAAAAAACGGGATGTCTGCAAAAATGGTTGTGTACACGAAGACAAAATAATGAGTGTACCCGCCAAAAATCCTTCTCTCAACTCACTCAAAAAAATAGCCGGTCTCATTGTCCTTATTCTTGTCGGCATCTTTATCGGACGAATATTTTTGAGTCAGACCGCGCAAATACAGACCTCCTTCGCCCTCGTAAGCTGGGTGAATATTCTGTTGAGCATCGTCATGTTTCTCCTGTATTTTTATGCACGAGCCCTTTCGTGGAACCTACTACTCAAATCGTTAGGCGACACCTTTAAACTGGAAGACAGCCTATTTGCGTGGTTCGCGGGAGAATCGACCCGGTATATACCCGGAAACGTCTGGTCCTTTGCGAGCAGATTTTATTTATCAGTAAGCCGCGGGGTGGCAAAGACCAATGTCATTCTTTCGATGCTCTTGGAAATCATTCTCATGCTGCCGGTAACGTTATTGTTATCAGTTCCGGCTCTTTGGGCAAATTATGAAAAAGTGCATTTCAGCGCCCTCACGCTTCTTGTCGTCATCGGTCTTCTTGCGTTGGCGACCGGTGTAACGTTTTTCAGCAAGCGGGCGAAACAAGCGCTCAAAGAATTACGGCATGTCCCCCGAAAAATCTTTTTTACGAATACCTTCCTCGGCGCTTTACTTCTGCAGATTCTCGCATGGTGCGCTTTCGGCTTGGGAAATTACTTCCTGATACAACCGTTTGCCGGTCATGTGAATGTTATACTACTCATATCCATTTCCATCCTCGCGTGGTTCGTGGGATATGTGAGTATCGTAACCCCGATGGGCTTAGGAGTCCGTGAGGGCGCAATTATTTTACTTCTGGGCGCGGGTATCGGCCAGGGCCAGGCAGGACTCGCTGCCGTTTTATCGAGGGTCGTACTTACCGCCACTGAGGGCATAAATCTATTATATTGGCTGTATATATATCAAGGTAAAAAGAACAAAATGTCATCATCGCCGCGAGTCAAGTAATTCTTTCGAATAATCAACATACGTATTAAATAGCATCGCTGATTCTGCTACTTTACTCTTCTTATATAATAAATTTTCATCCGGAGGCTGGTCAAAAGGATTGATGGATAGCTCTTCCATCTTTTTAGCCAATGACAACCATCCTTTCGCAAATGCTCTTTCATCGGCGTGAACGGCATCGACTACCGGATCTTTAATGCCTTCCATTGTTAATAGATGAGCCATTCCGTATGCCGCCAACAAAGTGCGGAAGTATCTGATCTGATGTTTAAATCCTCTTGTTTCGGGATCAAATGAAATGATTGTTCCTATTCTTTGAGCAAAGGGCATCACGTCGTGAAACGTACTCCGTAATCCCACAGGAATTGCCCCGCCGCTTTGAAAAGCGAATGGGTCGATATTTCCGTAATGGTAACAATCTTCGGGTTCTCCGGTTTTTGAATAATAACGTGTCAGAAGTATTCTCTTTTTTAGAACATAACTAATCTGATCGGGGCTATTATAGACTGCCGTAAGATCGGTTAATATGGCCGGCGCCATATCATCTCTGGTTAACCCGTTCTTCAAATACCACGATCCTAAGGCAAATAAAATTGATCTCTCAGAAGTAAGGTCACCATCTAATTGCTCAGTCGCACATCGGCGCCTGCGGGCAAGCGCCATCGTCTGTCTTGTTAGCTGAAGGATGGAGTCAGGATCCAATTCGAGAATACTGTTGTCGGGAATAGATCCGTATCCTCCATCACTCTCCTTTCTACTATTGAAATGGCTTGTTAATACACTCCACAGTCCACTCATATGAGAAAGTATGGTACTATGTCTTTGAAAAACTATCAAGAAAATATTAACTGACTGTAAGGATAAAATTGCCCAAGTCCGTTCGAATCAACGTTGTTCAACGGATGCTTATTCTTTACCACCGATAATGGACGTGAGGCTTGATGAACAAACCGTAGATTTTCTCTACTTTTGCCAAAACCTCTGCTTTGAGGGGCGGAAGGTCGCTGGCTTTGCTATTTTCCAAAACCTGCGCAGGAGTTTTTCCGCCAGCAATCACTGTGGAAACGGCCTCATGCATAAGGATCCACTTAAGGGCAAACTGCGACATCGTGTATCCTGTTGGAATAACGCTTTTTAGTTTTTTCACCGCAGAAATGCCCGTCTCAAAGTCCACACCAGCGAATGTCTCTCCAACATCAAACGCTTCGCCGTGTCGGTTATATGAACGATGGTCATTGTTTGTAAACTTCGAATTGCGGTTAAATTTGCCAGTCAAAAGTCCGCTTGCCAGCGGAACCCGAACGATAACCCCAATATTGCGTTTGACAGCTTCATGAAAAAATAATTCCATCGGCCGCTCCCGGAACATGTTAAAAATAATCTGCACAGTCGAAACGTTAGGAAATTCAATCGCTTTCAATGCTTCCTCCACTTTTTCAACACTCACGCCGTAATAACGAATCTTCCCTGATTTCACCAAATCATCCAGTGCTTCAAAGACCTCCGGCATGTAATAAACCGGGGTCGGTGGACAATGAAGCTGAAGTAAATCAAGGCAATCAACTCCAAGATTCTTGAGACTGCGGTCAATAAATGCAGTCAGATTTCTTTTCGTATACCCTTCAGTTACATGAGGATTAAGTCTTCTGCCTGCTTTTGTGGCGACATAAAAAGAAGTTTTTTCCGTTAGTCTGAATTTTGCTATAAACTTTTCACTCCTGCCATCTCCGTAGACATCAGCAGTATCGATGAAGTTAATTCCAATTTTCGGCAACGTTCGAAGCGTAGACAATGCCTGACCTTCTGATACATCACCCCAGTCTGCACCCAATGACCATGAGCCGTATCCGATCTCAGACACTCTATATCCGGTCTTCCCAAGTGTTCTATATTTCATATGACATTATAGTACGCGGAATCAAAGCAGGTCTCAAGAAGAAGATATGTAACTCGCTTATTATTATGAAGTTAACTTCAAGCTTTGGCGTCGGTTTAAATGATATATATCTGTGAGGAGAGTACTCGATTCAAACAAATCAGCCTTTCTCCAAGAAATTACATCATGCGGTGAGATAGATTAAACGCGGCGTCAAAGAAATGGCCGGCCTGAAGAAATTTTTGATCTGGCGCATATTCTTTCTGATAAAATATCGTCCGTGTTAATGCATGGAGCTCTGCAAGCCTACTCCCAATTTCATCAAGCGAAGTAGGATTATTCCAATAACTAACATCCATTTCCGTGTCTCCAAGATCCAATTCATCTATCGGAGTCTGAAAGCTCGAAAAAGTAACGTATTTACGACCGGACAAATCAAAGATCGCCGATCCTATAAGAAAAAACGAAACGACGCTATTGAGAGCCTCTTTTGCCTGAATAAGCTGAGGCAAACCGGATTGTTTTTGATCATAAAGGTCCTGGATCACCTGTTGCATCGAAAGAGATTCCAATTTTTTGAATGTATCAACAACTTTTTGATGATTGATGTTTGCTGATCCTGTAGATAGTAAATACCCTTCTTCTGCCAGTTCAAAAAATTGTAAAATTCTGTTCGCTGATTCCTCTCCGCCCAGGGGAAATTCGGCTTTAAGATCTAACTGATCCAACAGTATTCTCGAACGGATCAGGGAGCCACCCGTTCGAAAAAGGTCCGTAACCCCGTTTACATGTTCGCGACTCAATACTTCCACCTCTATATTTCCCATGGTATGAGATTGTAAGTGCGATATCTTACAAAGTCAATAATATAGTCCAAACGCTCTTTCAGGCGATGATTAATGGTACAATGACCTCATGTTAGTCGATAATATCAACCTCACCATCAAAGCCGGAAACGGCGGGAACGGCTCAGGACACCTCAGGCGGGACGGCCAGACGGCTAAGGGCGGTCCGGACGGCGGGAATGGTGGTAATGGCGGCAATATCTTGTTTCAAGGCTCACACAACGTTACAGACCTGCGTGAGTTTAGATACAAGAAAAAAATTGAAGCGGAAAACGGCACAGACGGCAAAAAACAGAAAATGTTCGGACGGAACGCCGTGAACATTACTACACTCATCCCCCTGGGAACCCGGATCACTGATATGAAAACAAAAACAATGATCGAGATAACCGATACGACACCGGTTCTAATGGCACGCGGAGGGAAGGGTGGACGCGGTAATGTTGAATTTAAATCCTCAACGAACCAGACGCCGACAAATTTTGACACCGGAGAAAAGGGAGAGGAAAAATATCTCTTCCTCGAACTCCGGCTCATTGCGGAAATCGGACTCATCGGACTTCCAAACGCCGGGAAAAGCAGTCTTCTGACCGTACTCACGAATGCCACACCGGCAATTGGTGCCTACCCATTCACTACACTCGAGCCCACAATCGGAATGCTCGGGACTCACCCAATTGCTGACATCCCGGGACTTATTGAAGGAGCATCAAAGGGGAAGGGCCTTGGAATTGATTTTTTACGACATATAGAGAAAACAAAAATTCTCGTACACTGCCTCGATGTTACAAGTGCCGACCCGCAACAGGCGTATGACACGATACGGGAAGAGTTCAGAGCCTTTGACCCCCTACTCCTCAACAAACCTGAATACATAGTCCTTACAAAAACCGACCTGGCCGACGTTGATACCATAAAAAAAGTCACGAAACTCTTCACTAAAGCAAAAAAACACGTATTGACCTCTTCGGTGTATGATGTAAAAAAAGTAGACGCACTAAAAAAAACGCTTGAAAAACTTCTGACAGAAACTCTTACGGTTGTATGAAACAACTATTTTTGAAAAAAGAACCAAGAATTCCGTTTACCAAAGAGGGATACCAAAAGTTGATTGAGGAAAAGGCAACTTTATTAAGAGAGCGTCCCGATGCGGTAGAACATCTTAGGCTTGCACGGAATATGGGCGATCTCTCAGAAAACGGCTACTACAAAGCTTCACGCCAAAAATTGACGTTTATTGACTCGAGAATTCGGAGGGTTGAACGCTTAATCCGACTTGCAGTAATTGTGGAATCCTCCCACGGCGGCGTTGTTGATATAGGAAGCGTGGTAACTATATCTGACGGAACAAATACTTTTGAATACACCATCGTGGGTGGTTACGAATCGGATCCTTCAAAAAAAACAATTTCACATATTTCGCCCTTAGGAAAAGCCCTTTTGAGTAAAAAACAAGGCGATATTATTGAGGTCAATGCTCCGTCGGGAATGAAGAAATATACGATTCTCAAGATCTATTGATATTATTCGGGCAGATGAAGTAATGTATTCTTCTTCACAACTAACCCGTCTTTGACAAGATTTTCAATAATCAATTGGAAATGCTGCCGCGGTTTACCGTATTTTTTCATCAGGTCAGTAACGAGTTTATATTCATCGCTTTTATCACTCCTGAGAATATCAATAATGCGACCGCGGTAGAAACGGTTAGATTCTTTAAAGGGAATTTTTATTTTAGGTAATTTCGTATTCTGAATCATAAATTCTGAATTATGAATTGATCCATAGTCCATAAGCGCCTGATGCCACTCCCAGGATTTGTCTTTTGGCACCAATTGGTCGGCCACGGCCTGAATAATCAATGGTTTCTGCGGTTTATCCTTAAAAAAGAAATGCGTAATAATTTGACGTACGTTTGTATCGACCATAGCTACATTTTGTCGATAAGCGAACACCATAATTGCTCGAGCAGTATATGTACCCAATCCGGGGAGTTTAGTAAGTGATTGCTCGTCTTTTGGAAAAATTCCATGGTAAATCCCAGCGACCTCCTGCGCAGTCTTTTGAAGATACAGCGCCCGGCGGTTGTACCCCATCCCCTTCCAGATCCGCAAAACGTCACCGGGAGAGGCTTTCGCTAAATGGTCAACTGTGGGGTATACCTCGATAAACTCGGCATACTTAGGGATTACCCTAAGCACCTGCGTCTGTTGGAGCATCACCTCGGAAATGAGAATTTTATATGGATCGCTCGTACGCCGCCATGGGAGATCGCGGCGATTGGTTTTCCACCAGGAAAATATGAATTGCTGAAATTCATCGATCCGCTTTTTCGATATACTCATTGCCGGTAATACTAACAGAGACTCTCCGATAATGGAAAGTCTCATGTTTTGACAAATAACAAAGTAATCAATTAATAAAGCGTCAATTACGGAGTCGGTGTCGGCGTTGCCGTCGGCGCGACGGTCGTTTTCACCGGCAGACTATAGTCTCTGACTTCCGTTACTTCTGTTACCGTGTTGGCGTTTCTATCCCAGAGCCCGCGGACGCGGATTTTATGTCCTACCGCAACACTAGATTGAGTAAGCGTTCCGCCCTTACGATCCTTAAACTTTGTTGTCGATGACACAGTCACCGTCTGATTGCCGCGTTCAACGGTTGTCATTGTCCAACCTGAACTGTTAAGCGTTTGAACGGTTCCGAAAAACACTCCGTTATATTTCTGTATTGACACATCGCGGACCAGCTTTGCTTGAATAGTCGTATTCATGCTGTCCGTCCAGGTGCCGTATACATTGACCGTATCGCCTGTCTGCATTTCGGAAATTGAGCCACTGCCCCAGAAACGCCTTCGTTCTTTTGTATTTCCGTCAGTGAGAACAGTATAGGTTTTACCGCCTTGAGTGACTGTAAGCGTCGTACCGTTTATCCCGGTGATAGTGGCATTCACTAAAGACGCGTGCGTCTGCAAAAAATTTTTGAGTCTTCCGCCGGCTGTAGCAAAATCCCGGCCGACTCCTTCCCCAACAGCCCGCAAGAACGGGTGCCCCATGGCTGCAAAAGCCGGGGTAACTGTTGTAAGACCGAACCCGAGGAGTATCATTATCCAGAATATCTGCATTTTTTGTTTCATAGTTGTTCTCCTTTAGTACTGTATATACTACGCGTGAAACCGGAAAAAAGTTTCACTTGTGATTACTGGGCAGGACTATACGTAACGGTAATATCTTTCTCGGCGTAATTACCGTTTGAATCGTTTGCCGTAACGGTAATAACGTTGTCTCCCTCGTCAAGCGATACCTGGGCGGTAAAATTTCCTTGTGCATCAGCGGTCACTTCCGTATCATTTACAAAAATATCAGCTCCCGCCACCGTATGACCTTTGACAACAGCACTCGCAACAGCGACCGTGCTTTTGTCAGCGGGGCTGGTTATAAAAAGCGTAATCTGAGAAACAGCCGGAATGGGTGAGAGCATCGGTTTCGCGGTCGGCACGGTTGCGACCGGTGCGCCGGGATTATTCTGAGTGGTCCCCTGCTGCGTCATGACCGCGGGCGTTTCACTCTGGATCATACTCGTTACCGGCGCCTGTTGTGATTTGTTCCGGCTGTAGAGATAATATCCCGCTCCACCGGCAACAAGAAGCACAAGTAATACCATAATAATCGTTTGTTTCATACGTACCTCCAGGTATTAGTGTAATCAATATTACACATATTTATCAAGTTGATGTCTTTTTTCACGAATAATTTTCCGTTTCTTAGCGGTAAATACCCATAAAACGGTAATGAGAAACACTGAAATGACGCCTAACAATAAATAGTTTTGCGGTATCCCCTCCCAAAAAACCCACAGTGTGTCCCGCCAATAAGAGGAAATTATCTCAGGGTCCTGACTAAAGAGGGTGAATAGTGACCAACTTTGCTCAGCGGACAGTACACTCACGATCGCCCACAAAACGGAAAGCGTTATGATAACGAGGATGGCCATCGAAACGATAAAGCGCCGACGCCATGAGTCAGTATTTTTCCGCTCGAACCGGACGACCCGATCCATGACGGGTTTTGTAATATCAGGTGTTTTCTTCATACGGTAATGTTTCCCTCAGTACAGCTTTCGCGCGCTTGAGATGCGTCCGAATCGTATTGACGGGAATATGTAGTTTCCTACTGACTTCTTCATACGACAATTCGTGAAAATAGTAAAGAGTGATGACGTTTTTATATTTTTGAGGTAAATGTGAAACGGCGAGTTTAAGGGATGCAATCCTGTCCGCACGGAATACCTGCTCAATAAACGGCTCATCATCCTCTATATCGGCGATCGAATCTAAAGGTAGAGTAACTTTTCTAGCCCTAACCGCTGAAAATGCCGCATTTTTAGCAATCTCGAACATATATGTTGAAAATTTCCGGTCGGGGTCAACGCGGTCGATATGACGGTAGACATTAAACAGAGCATCCTGGACGACTTCAGAGGCTAGAGCGTCATTGTGAACGACCCTCATGACGAAGACAAAAAGACCCCGCTCATACCGTTTGACGAGCTCCTCAAAGGCCGGAATATTGCCCTTTTGTACGGCTATTACAAGCTCTCGATCATTGGTCTCATACATACGTGAAGCCAATTATAGTACAATAAGGCCATGAAAACCGGAGTTGTCGCAATCATAGGCCGGCCGAATGTCGGTAAATCAACCCTTCTTAACCATATACTCGGACACAAGGTGTCCATAACGTCGCCCAAACCGCAAACCACGCGGTTTAACATCCAGGCGGTCTACGAGGATGAACGCGGCCAGATACTGTTTGTCGATACACCCGGCGTATTCGGAAAAATTGACGACCCGCTCGGGAAGCGTATCAACCTCCAAGCCGAGGAATCGCTGGCAGGAGGTGTAGACCTCGTTATCTATATGATCGATCATACGCGGGAACGGGACTTTGAGGAAAACAAGACGCTCGGCATCGTGAGAAAAGCAGAAGTACCGAAAATCCTGGTGATCAATAAAATTGATGTGAAAGAACCGACGCACATCATCCAATACAAATTTATGGAAGAAGAGTTCGATGCCGTCGTTGAGGTCTCCGCTCTCGAACACAAAAACATCCCTACACTCCTTGACACGATATTTTCCTTTTTGAAGGAGGGTGAACCGATTGTTGATACAAAAACGATGACCCAGCCGGCGCTCAATCTCGATAGTAAAATGTTCGTCGCCGAAATCATACGGGAAAAAGCATATTTATTTCTCCGGCGCGAAGTCCCCTATACGTTAACCGCTGTCGTTGACGAGACAACGGAACGTGCAAACGGTAATTTATACATCAGGGCAAGAATTTTAACTTCAGCGGATCGCTACAAAGCCATGATCGTGGGTAAAGGCGGCGTGATGATCAAAGAGATTAGTATGGCCGCTCGAAAAGAACTGGAAACCGCAACGAATAAAAAAGTATACCTGGAACTTACCGTGGAAACTGACCCTCATTGGATTGATTTAATGTGAGGAATATTAAGTATCGGTTCGTGAATGAATTTGCAAAGACCCGCTCAAGCTCAGCTTCTTATTTCCCGTAAAGGATTCCCCATTTTTCGCTATATGCACGTTTGCATATATAGCGCATCCCTACTCGTCAGAGCAAACACGCAAATGTCTTTGAAATTATTCACTTCACCGATTTTACAATCGCCCTAATGTTTCATCCCTACCGAGAATTTCGAGCGATTCGAGAAGCGGCGGACCCACAGTCTTGCCGGTAACCGCAATTCGAAGTTCCATAAACACATCCTTTGCTTTAATACCTGCTTTTTCGGCGGCATCTCTGATCGCTTTTTCCATGGCGTCGTGGTTCCAATCGGAGTGATCTAATGCTTCCCTCCCGACCTCCAATGTCTCCTTTTGTAATGGCCGCTCAAATTCCGTGGGAACTTTGAAAAAAAATCCGGCAAGAGACGCAAACTCGGAAAGTAATTTCATCCTGTCTTTAATAAGGGGTAATAACTTAATAAGAAGGGCATCATCAAATTTTTGATCCTTGTAAAAGTTTTTAATAAGCTCCTTTATCTCTGTATCCGATTTCATCCGCAAATATTCACCATTCATCCAGCGGAGCTTTTCAACATCAAATATGGGAGCAGTTGTCTGGATAGCTTCGAGTGTAAACTTCAGAGCCATCTCGTCAACGGTAAATATATCTTTCCCGCCGGGATATGCCCACGCCATGGTGGCCAAATAATTTTTTATGGCCTCCGGTAAATATCCTTTCGCTTTGTAATCAGAAACCCATACTGGATTTTTGCGTTTGCTCAATTTACTTTTATCCGGATTCCGGAGAACGGAAACATGTGCAAACTGCGGAAGATCCCAGCCGAAAAATTTATACAAGAGGATGTGTTTCGGTGTCGATGGCAGCCACTCCTCTCCACGGATGACATGCGTAATCTTCATAAGATAATCATCAACGACTACACCGAGGTGATACGTCGGAAACCCGTCAGATTTAAGGAGAACCTGATCATCAATAAGCTTGTTTTCAAACGATACATCTCCGCGAATAAGATCATGAACAGTAGTCGATCCCTCATCGGGGACGTTTAATCTGACGACGTACTGTTCTCCTGCAGTCACGCGTTTTTTGGCCTCTTTTGGATCCAATTTTTTGCATAATCCGTCATACATGGGAGGCATATGCTTCGCCTCCTGATCTTTTCTCATTTGGACTAAGCGTTCCGGCGTACAAAAACAATAATATGCGTGATCTTTTACGATCAGATCTTCCACATATCTCTTGTACACCCGCAGGCGCTCGGACTGACGATATGGAGCATACGGACCACCATTATCCGGTCCTTCATCATGCGGAATTCCCAACCATCGGAGTGATTCAAGTATCCGCCCTTCAGAACCTTCCACAAATCTTGTCCGGTCCGTGTCTTCAATCCGAATGAGGAATTGTCCGTGATTTTTCTTCGCGAAAACGTAATTGATTAGAGCCGTATAGGCGTTTCCGATATGAAGATCCTGACCTGTCGGTGAAGGCGCGATGCGTGTACGGACATTAGACATAACAAGATTGATTCTACCATCTGAGCCACGTATACTCAAAGTATAAGTTGTTATCCGCTAAACGTTAACCGTAAACCACGATTAATCGTTCACAACTAGCTCTTAACAATGAAATAATATGTCTTCCCTGACCGAGACAGCGTATTACACACGGCGAGCAGTTAATTGGACAGTTTTAGGTATTATCGCCTACTTTATCCTGCGCCTATTCTGGAGCATTATCGTTATTGTCTGGCTCATGGTTTTTCCTCCCCAGCAGACTCCCCCTAATCATGCGTTCGGCAGACTCCCCTCTCTTCAGTTCCCGGCCCAGGCGACACCGTCTGGTCAGATCAGCTATACGCTACAAACAATAGAAGGATCCGTACCGACCGCATCTGCATCAGCGGCAGTGTATTTTATGCCAAAAAGTGCAGCAAACCTTCTCGCGCTTACAAACACAGAGGACTTCGCGACAAAACTGCAGTTTGACCCGACCCCCATACAGGAGAGCAAAAATATATATCGTTTTAACGATGCGGACTATCCGCTTCGGAGCCTCCGATATGATATCGTCTCTTCTAATTTCATCGTCCGGTACACATTCGAGCGTGATTTATCCATATTTACCGAAAAAAATCTTCCGGATGACAGCGGCGCAAAAACGGAAGCCACAACACTTCTTCAGTCAAACGGTTTATATCCAAGTGATTTCACCGACGGCCCGGTCATGGTCTCATATCTTAAGCTCAGTGGGATTCAGTTAGTTCCGGCACTCAGCCTGTCTGACAGCGATGCACTACGTGTTGATTTTTTCAGAACCTCTATCAGCGGCACACCTGTTGTCACACCGCTCCCGGACGAAGGACCGATATCAATCATCATTTCAGGATCATCAAACCAAAGAAAACGCGTCATACAGTTTGCGTACACGTATTGGCCTATCGATTACCAGACGACGGCAACCTACCCGTTAATTACAAGCTCTCAGGCGTGGAGCGAACTCCAGCAAGGTCAGGGATACATAGCGCACTATCCCGACAATACGGCAACCGCTGTAGTACGGAATGTCTATTTAGCATACTATGACACGTACGATCCACAAACATATCTGCAGCCGGTGTTCGTATTTTCGGGGGATAATAATTTTGTGGCTTATGTTCCAGCTGTGACGTCCGATTGGACCGAACAATAATTACTCACTCCTACCGTAGGGCACCCATTGGTAATTTGAGAATATCCAGTTGATAAGTTTCTCCGTGTCACCGAACCGGTCCTGGCTATGTAAAACAACGGTGATGACTTTATGGCCGTTACGCGTCACAAGCGTCATAAGATTTTCTCCGGCTTCCTCGGTCCATCCTGTTTTTATGCCGCCGACGCCGGGAATCTTTCCCAATAATTCATTGACATTTTTTAACGGATAATAATATGTATGCGTTACGTCAGAAATAGTAATTTCAGGGATCGCAACCATCTTTGCGATCGTCTCATTTTGCAGTGCCACACTCCCAAGGTGCGCTAAATCAATTGGAGTCATTTTATGATCCGGATCGTCAAAACCAACAGGATTCGTAAACGTACTATGATCGAGATGTAACGCTTTTGCTTTGTTATTCATCGCATCGACAAATGCCGGCACACCGCCGGGGTAATGGTCCGCAAGCGCCCACGCAGCGTCGTTACCGGAATAGATTAGCGCACCATAGAGCAGATTCTCTACGGTCATTTGCTCGCCCGGGAAAAGCCCCATCACCTGTCCGTCTATCGACGCCGTCTTTATGGTCACAATATCATCGAGATCATATGAATCAAGTGCAACGAGTGCGGTTAAAATTTTCGTAGTCGAGGCAGGAGAAAGCGAAGCATCAGCATTCCGTTTATACATGAACACGCCGGAATCTATATCGAGGACGACCACACCGGTTGCCGTCACCTCGCTACCGGGATATACGCCTGTACTATTCGTCGGATAAGGTGCCGGGGTAGGCACGCTAAGAGCTAAGACAGGATTGGAGATCGGTTCCGCAAGTTTTCCGATTGTGTAAATATTCTGACCGGGACTCAACAGGATAAATATTCCTACAAAAATAAGGAAGAGTATTTTATCCCAATTGGCGATAAACCAGAGGGATTTTCTTACCGTTTTTGATTTTTTCTTTTTTGCCATTTACGATTCTTTCGCGTAATCGCCTGTGATGGGTTTCGCTACTTTTTCGTAATCCTTTTCCGATAGCGAGATCGATTTATTATGAAGGCCCGCATTAAATGCAACCCGCGTATTTGTCGCTAAACCGTTCTCCATATACAAAGGTATGCCGAAAATATGTCCGAACGGCGGAACCGCACCAATCGGCACGGTCGTTACGCGGAGCACCTCGTCAGGAGTCGCCATCCTCAGATCCCGCACATTAAATAGTTTTTTGAATGCTTTCATATCGACTTTTTGATCCCCGGCTATGACGACCATAGCTGGCTTCCCATCGGCAAACATGACAAGAGCTTTGGCGCCCATGTGGGGATCCGTATTTCTAATTTTCGCTGCTTCCTCGCTGGTCGTTACCGGTTCATGTTCATACGCTTCGTATTGAATTTTATCCGCCTCAAGCAAACTAACGATCTCTTTATAAACGGCATCGCCACCTTTAGGATTCGCGGTCCTGGCAACCATAATGCCTACTTCATTGAGTTGTTCTTCCGTCGCTTCACTCGGAGCGTCCATAACGCTTGTTTGACCAGAAGCGCTTGCCGGAAATGCCATGACTTCCCGGATACTGAGCTCCCCTAACACGGTAAATAAGAACCGGTCAATACCAGGCGCAATACCGCCGTGGGGCGGCACTCCATAGGTGAAGGCCGTAAGCATATGTTCAAATTGACTCTTCTGGGCGGCACTAAATCCGATGAGATCAAACACTTTCTCCTGTATTTCCCGTTTATGAATCCTTATACTACCGCCGCCGACTTCATAGCCATTGAGGATCATGTCATGTTGGAGTCCGCGAACTTTCGTCGGATCGGTATCAAGAAGCGCGATGTCATCAGGATGAGGCGCGGTAAACATATGATGCGAAGGAGCAAATTTTGCGCTTCCTGACCCGTGATAGAAATCCGCCTCGGATTGCTCGGTAAAAAGCGGAAAATCAACAGTCCAGGAAAAAGCCAGTTCGTTCGGGTCGTTTTTATCTTTTCGTAAATCTGGTTTATCCGTCCCGTATTTTGCAATCGCTTCTTTATGCGGAATTCTCGGCCAGGGAGTCCGGGAAATATGCTTTTCAGGAAATAATTTCGTAACTAATTTCGTAAAAAGATCCTCGGCGAGTCGGATAATGTCTTCCTGCGTCACGAATGACATTTCGATATCCAGCTGGGTAAATTCACCGTAAGCGCGGTCTTTCCGCGGGTCCTCGTCGCGAAAACACCGGGCAATCTGAAAGTACCGCTCCAAACCCGCAACCATAAGTAGCTGCTTATACTGTTGCGGCGACTGCGGCAGTGCGTAAAATTTACCTTTTTGGAGCCTCGACGGAACGATAAAATCCCGCGCTCCTTCCGGCGTCGTCTTCGTCAGCATCGGTGTTTCCACCTCAGTAAAATCTACAGCGGTCAGGTAATTTCTTATGAAGGTCGTCGCCTGCGAGCGGACACGAAGGTTCCGCGTCATTCTTGGGCGCCTAATATCAAGATACCGGTATTTCAGTCTTGTCTCTTCATTGATATCAAGTCCGTCGGTGTCAATCGGGAATGGAAGTTCCCTTGCTTTATTGATGATGAGCATTTTTTTAACTTCGATCTCAATTGCTCCTGTAGCCAGTTTTGCATTCACCATGTTATCCGGCCGCTTTTTAACAACACCCACAACTTCTACGACATCCTCAGGCCGCGCATCGGCGAGGTCTTTTGAGGAAACCATCTGAACGATCCCTGTGCGATCGCGGAGGTCCAAAAACATTATTTTCCCGTGATCTCTACGGTTATTAATCCACCCTTGCAGAAGGACTTCTTTTCCGACAAGATCGGTTGTTTTTATTGTAAGTGTTCTCTCCATACCTGACTCCATCATAGCAAAAAACCTCGATGAACTATATTATCACAAGAAATTACAGATTTGTTAACCGTGTGGGCATATTTATATCTTTTATCTTCAATTGTAATCTCGTGCTTCCGTTCCAGGTGTTCATATCGATGGAATATGCAATATCAATCGGTTGATCCGGCCGGAGCGAAGGATAAATCTTTCCTAAACCGAATGCAATTGCATCAACAACCACCCCCGCTTGTCTGAGTTTTAATTTCATATGTTTTCCATCTGCGCCAACGAGCCGGGTGTCGACAACTTCAACCCCTGTTGATGAGAATAACGGTTCGGGATTACCGAAACCGAACGGCTCAAACTCCTGTATCGCTTGCCACAAATCAGGGGTCGCACTTGATAACGGCAGAGCGATATCAATCGGAAGAATACGCCGCAACTTCTCATCATCTAATTCTTTCTCAGCAAGCTCTTCAAGACGCCTCTGTAGTGCATCAATGTTTTTTGTTTCAACGGTAAATCCGGCCGCCATCGGATGACCACCCACATCAACAAGAAGATCACTGCAACTCCTTATGGCATCAACAATATTGAAACCGGTAATTGACCGGGCCGACGCTTTTGAATAGATCTCCCCTACTGATAAGACTACAGACGGGCGGTAATATTCTTCAACCAGTCTCCCCGCAACCAGTCCGATAATCCCGGGGTTGTAACTTTCGTGCGCAATAAACAGCAACTTTTTCACATCTCCTGACGCATCTTTTTGTACTAATCCCTTCGCATGAGCCGACGTGTCAACGGTCAGTTGTTGACGTTCTTTATTTGTAAGACTCAGTTTCCGCGCCAGTAGCATGGCTTTATCCTCCCGGTTGGTACACATAAGCCTGAGTGCGTCCATCGCATGGACTAGTCTTCCCATCGCATTAATCCGTGGAGCGATTACGTGGGAGATATCAAATGTTGAAAGTTCGCCTTTCGTTAATCCTGCGTCGGATATGAGCGCGGTGAGCCCGACCCGGCTCGTTTTATTGAGAACTGCTAATCCGAATTTCGTTATTGCGCGGTTCGCACCGATTAACGGCACGAGGTCCGCAATGGTCCCGATGGTCGCCAGTGCTAACAATTCATCGTGATGTTCAGGATCAAGCTCCTTTGCAACGAACCAGGAAACTCCCGCACCGCACATAATCGTAGTGTGAACGATTGTGCAGTCGGGCAGTTTTTTGGGTTTCATATGATGATCGGTGACGACGACATCAATGCCCAGGGACTTTGTATATTCCACTTTGTCGTAAGCGGAAATCCCGTGGTCAACGGTAACGATAAGCGACGGTTTATATTGTTTATAAACACTGTCTATCCCTTTTTTGGATAAGCCATATCCCTCTTCAGCCCGGTCGGGAATATACGGCATAACGTTTCCGCCGAGTTTGTGAATCGTTTCCCACATGATTGCGCCAGCTGTTATTCCATCCGCATCGTAGTCGGCATACACAATAATGGACTCATGAGAGGATATTGCCTTTTTAATCCGACCCACTGCCTTTTTGAGGGATGAAACGTTGATGTCAACATCTTTTGCCGTTAAATCATACGGATTTTCCGGGTGAAGATATTCTTCAATTTTCTTTTGTGTTTTTAATCCGCGGTTTAAGAGTAAAACCGAGATAATATCGCGGAAACCTAATCCTGTATCTTTTGATTTAGATGTATAGCGAATCTGCCACTTCTTCATACCAGGTAGTGAAATTTCGACCTTTGCCTGTTAACGTTTTTCGAAATCTCTACATCCTTCCTTTATAAAATCTTACTATTACCAAGTAGTCATTATACAAACGGGCAAAGCGAAAGACGTGTCGAAATTCTACTACCTGGCATGACTCATATGATATCATAGGGGCAGTTATGATAAAGCTCCCAAAACAAGCACAATCGGTCATTGATGAAGTGAAAAAAAACGGTTTTGAAGCATATGCAATCGGCGGGTCCGTCCGCGATTTACTCATGGACCGGCCAACGAAGGGTTGGGATTTTACGACAAATGCAACTCCCGAAGAACTCTTACGAATATTTCCCGACAGTTTTTATGATAACCAGTTCGGCACTGTTGGCATTAAAATCCGGGGAACCGATGAAACGGTCGTCGATGTTTACGAAATTACTACGTATCGTAGTGAAGAGGGATACAAAGACCACCGACATCCGGACAAGATTAGTTGGGGCAAAACACTGGCCGGTGATTTGGGCCGTCGCGATTTTACCATCAATGCTATCGCGTGTGATGGGCAAAAAATAGTAGATCCGTATGACGGTCAAAAAGACCTTGGGAATAAAATCATTAGAACTGTGGGAAACCCGGACGACCGCTTCAAAGAGGACGCCCTCCGTATGATGCGGGCTATCCGTCAGGCCAGTGAGCTCGGATTCATGATCGATCCACAGACACTTGAAGCAATCAAAAAGAACGCAAGCCTCCTCAAAGAAATATCAATCGAGCGAGTTCGCGATGAGTTATTGAAACTTCTTACATCGTCGTATGCCGCCGACGGAATCTTGCTTCTCAAAAGTTGCGGACTACTGTCACACATCATCCCTGAACTTATTCCTGCATTTGACGTGCAGCAAAAAAGTCCGAAACGCCACCACATTTACGATGTGGGCACGCACTGTGTGATGGCGATGAAACATTGTCCGTCAAAAGACCCGATCATCCGGCTGGCAACGCTCCTTCATGATGTAGGTAAGGTTGCAACATTTAAGAAGGATGAGACCGGACTTATCACCTTCTACAATCATGAGGTAGTAGGAGCAAGGATAGCCAGGAGCATTTGTTACCGGCTCAAACTCTCTAAAAAACAAATAGATAAGGTTGTAACGCTTATCCGGTGGCATCAGTTCAGCGTAGACGAACGCCAAACCGACAGTGCCATACGGAGAATCATCCGCCATGTAGAAAAAGAAAATCTCGATGATATGCTCGCGCTTCGAATCGGAGACCGTCTTGGCGGCGGGGCGCAGGAGACCTCCTGGCGGCTGGAATTATTTAAAAAACGTCTTATCGACGTCCAAAAGCAGCCATTTAGCGTCACTGATCTCAAAATTAACGGATTTGACGTGATGAAAACGCTCGGCGTTAAACCCGGTCCGATTATCGGAAAACTCTTAAACCAATTATTTGCCGAAGTCGAAGCCGGGACGCTCAAAAATGAACGGGACGCATTATTGAAAAGACTGAAAGAATTAAATGAAACCGTTCATTAACGATATATTTGTAATATGAAGCGGAAAAAAATTCAATCACTCAACTCAACGATATTCATTATTCTTGTCCTAATAATTACTATCACTGTGTCGGTATGCGCATTCATATCTATAAAGAATATTAATCAATCGATACACCCAATCAATATTACTAACGCAATACCATTTGAAGCCCCAACTGAAACGCCTACTCCAACGATAGATATCACAATTACAAAAGGTTGGAATACTTACATAAACACAAAATTTGGTTTTTCTATTAAATATCCGAATTATTTAAATTTGTTATCAACAGAATACACGCGGGGATCTAACCCACAGTTATTTAATTACGGAGACATTGAACCGCCTAACTGGATTATTCTACTAAAGGATCCCAAAAATGATTCAATCCAAATTGGAATTTGGCCTCAACCTATGAGTGAATTTTTTGGCTCGGGCACTGATCATGATAATTATACTTTTTGGGTAATCTCAAAAATTCAGTCTTCTGATAATACTAATCAGGATATTTTAACAATTAATGGAGCGATCGAAAAGTCAATACAATTTATACATCCAGATCGCCCCTTAGTATGCTCATGGCTAAGCAATGGGTGGACACAACAAGATTATTTAAAGCAACCAGACAAAACGAAAATAGCAACAATATCCGGCTATTATTACGATTCATTGAATCAGATATGCAAATATTATCAAGGCCATACTTGGAAGGGGCAAGAAAAAGGAGATTCACCGCCCTTTAAGGACATTAATTCTTGCGATGCAACCTGCATAATCAAATGAATAGATCCTCGGGTCAACCCAGGGCCGATTATCGGGAATATCTTAAACCAATTATTTGCCGAAGTCGAAGCTGGAACATTAAAAAATGATAAGGAGGAGTTACTTAATAGATTAAACAAATTAAATGAAAATCCTTAACTAATGAAATTATTGTATATTCAGAATTCACCGTGCTATGCTTAATATATGAAGGCTCGACGTAAGCACCAATCTGTCCGAAAAAATCGAGCATTAAAATATAAACATAATACTTCTTCATCTGTTATTATTCCGGCTCTAATCTTCTTATTCTTTATCGCCGGCGTCATCGGAATAGTGACATATATTAATGCACCGGTTATAAAACCCCCACAACCCACTACACTCACGTTTCCAATTCCGACAGAAACGCCTACCGAGACACCGGAGACAATACAGGTTCCTCAGAATGACACGTGGAGGGAATATTTTCCCAAATGTAAAGGGCTTTCTAATAATGTAAGAATTTTCCTCCCTTCAAGTTGGCTCGTAGGAGTTGAATATGGCCTTTATGACGGACCGTACGCAGATCATCCAACAACACAGGCAGAACTAGATTTTAACAATCTTGTATCCCATTGCGGATTATCAATAGCCTTTCCGGTTAAACCCAGGAGTCGGCAGGATACGATCGATCCGAAAATGTACGGTGAAATATCCATCGAAGTCGATAAAATACATGTTCCCAAAAACCTGCAGAAAATCGAAAAAAATATTAAAGATAGTGAGTCATACTCAGCTTCGGATCAATTGCAATACAAAATGATAAACAATCATCAATTTTTAGTAGACGCCGAATCGTCGGGCAGGTATATTTTTTATCAAGCTTTGAATAACAGCTACTCGGCTGAGGTGGATGTAAGACTTCTTATGCCTCATCCGGGCAAAGAAATTGACAGTTATATAATCAATACAGTTGAGGATTTTGTTCAAAAATTGATTATCAAATAAATTGATCCTCTGGTCAAGTCAGAGGATGACATGGATTTACTTCTTTTTCTTCTCCCACCGATCCCAGAGGATAAGAATTGGGGTTGCAATAAAGTCTGAGGAATAGGTTCCCGATATGGTACCGATGAGAAGCGCAAAGATGAACCACTTGACCGTCTCCCCTCCCATAAGAACGAGAGCTAAGAGCATAAAAATAATGGTAAGAGAATTTGCAAGCGACCTTCCGACGGTTTGCGTTAGCGCCTTATCGCACAGTTGATCAAACGGCAGACGGTCGCCACGCTTCAGCATCTCGCGGATGCGGTCAAAAACGACAATGGTATCGTGCACCGAAAAGCTCATCGTAGTTAAAAAGGCTGTAACAAATAATGTATCGACTTCTACGTGCAAAAAGTGTCCGAGCAATGAGAAGGTTCCCAGAACAACGAGAAGATCGTGGATAAGAGCGAGAATGGCCGCGACGCCGAATTTAATATTTTTAAATGCGTACGCCACATAGGACAACATTGCGATGATTGCAACAATCGCCGCCATAAAGGTTTTTTGCAACAGTTCTTTCCCCAATACAGGACCGACTGTATCATTTCGGACAATTTCCGGTTTATCCGGACTCGCCGTAATCGCCGTCTCTAACTTGGCGAGTGCTTCATTGGAAAGCGGCTTTAACCGTACTAAATAATTATTTCCGTTTGAATATTGAATGTTCGCCGCAACAATTTTTTGGCTTGATAGTAAGCTTTCTATAACAGCCTGCGGCACATTCGTTTTATAATGAAGTTCTATTAATGTACCCCCGGTAAAATCTACTGCGGGTAATAGTCCGAACCGGAGTAGCGAGAATATGCCGGGGACAAGCACCAAAGCTGATAGTAAGAAATAGATCCAGATGTATTTTGAAAAACGAATCATATGTTATTTGAAATTATTTACTCTTCATCTGATTTCTTTTTATCTTTTTCTTTATAGAGAACCCGCAAAAACGTCCTCGTAACGATTATACCGGTAAACAAGCTCGTTACGACACCGATAAACAATGTGACGGCAAACCCCCGTACCATTCCTGAACTCGGGAGAAATTGCCAGTTACCCGGATTAAATAATACCGCGCAGGTGATCATGGTTGTAATATTTGCATCACGGATACTATCCCAGGCTCTTCCGAATCCCAACTCCAATGCCACCCTCCATGGTTTACCCAACCGCTTCTCTTCTTTAAATCGTTCAAAAATAAGAATATTACTGTCTACGGCCATGCCGATTGATAAAAGAAATCCGGCGACCCCGGGGAGTGTTAACGTTATCGGGATCCACCGGTAAATTGCGAAGTTGAGTAAACCGTATAAAATAAGTGCCATGTCGGCGAATAGTCCCAGCCAACCGTATTTTGTGATCATGAACGCGGCAACGATAAGTAGGCCGATCCCGCCGGCACGAATACTTTGGATAACGGACTCTTGACCCAGCGTCGCCCCGACTGTTTGTTTTTCAACAACAGTGACGGGCACAGGTAACGCCCCAGCGTTGAGCTGAAGGGCTAATGTCTTAGCCGCATCCTGCGTGAAACTTCCTGTGATGACGGCTTTTCCGTCACTAATCTCGGTATTCACTCTTGGCCAAGTGACCGGAAAGTCGTCAAGAAATATCGCCAAAGGCTTCCCGATAAGTCGTTTCGTAATAGCATCAAATTTAGCACCTCCCGCACTGTTAAACTCTATGGAAACTTCGGGCTCTCCCGTTTGGGAACTGAAATCCATGAGCGCTCGGGTCAGATCCTTACCGGTTAGGCCGGTCGACTTTGTATTATCCAATGTCGGAATAAGAAACGCAGACGTCGATGATTCTTTGTAGTCCGTAAATTCACGGAATTCTAGCTGCGCCGTCTCCCCGATGAGTGCAATCGCGCGGTTTACGTCGGTCACGCCCGGCAACTCGACAAGTATGCGGTATGAATCCTTATTCTGCGCCGATTGAACGATAGGCTCTGAAACACCAAAAAGGTTAACGCGACGCTCGATGACCTGCTTCGCTGAGTCGAGCGCCGATGAACGATCAGCGGGCTGAATACCCTTCATATTCGCTTCCAAGGTTACGTTTGCCCCGCCGGATAAATCCAAACCCAACTGTGTTTTGAAATCTTTATTAACGGCCATTCCAAATAAGGTAAAATGAATTGAAAGAGGGTTAATGACGCGATCAATGGAAACTGGTCCAGCACGAAACTTCAGATGATAATTTTCCGGTAAATCAATCGCTATCAAAAAAAGCGTTAATAGGATAAGAATAATAAATACTCTTCGCGGCGTTTTAAACATATCACTGATAGTATAAATTCATGACGTTTGAAAAATTACCGATTATGAAGATTGTTAGCTTACCAAATCCTCTTCATCTCCGACAATCATAACCCGAGAACCTCCGACAACCGATAATACAAACGGATCTCTTCGGGATTTTCTGAAACTAAATTCTTCTTCTGTCATCACCGTGTAATTGATCTCCCGTTCACGTCGTGCTTCTTCGGCTTTAATGATGTGAGAAAGCTCCGGCAACACAACGTTGCCCACAACAAGTAAATCAACATCCGTTTGGGATTTTTTCTCCAATCCTCTCAGATACCGCCCTGAAACCATGACGAATTTGAGCTTCCCTAATTTAGCGCGTTGTTTAATGATGTCCGCCCCAAGTCCTGAAGCTTTACCGACAAGCTCCAAGAGTTCATAGTACAGCGGATAATCTTTCCGGAATGAATAAAACAGCCTGTTAGCCCGCTGCTCTTTTGAAACCATTCCGGCGGCTTCCATGTGGGCGAGCTCACGGCGCACTGCGTTGATCTCTTCGTCTACCTTGCGGACAATATCACGTACATGGAAAATCGTACCCGGGTGACTCAAGAATAATGTTAGGATTTTTACACGAACCCTGGAAATGATAATATCTTCAAGCATCATACAAGCCTCCCAGGGCAGGCAACCGATATACGTTAATAGGTTACGGGTGTCCCCGTCGGCAGCATTTCTATCCAAATTTGACCGCGATTAAAACTTATTTCTTTACCGGTCAGGTCGTAGAATACGGTCCGCGCATCCTTTGTGGGTTTTCGCCACGTAACTTTTATCACTTTACCATCCTGGAAGAGTAGTCCGTTTCCAGTACCGATATTATTGTATAAAAGATGACCATGTTCATCGACGGGACCAGTCTCCTCGGCAAACAATATGACGACATCGTGTGCGGTCAATTGCTTCTTTGTCTCTAGATCAAGATGCGGCGCACCGCCGTTAAACCGCTTGTATGTATCTGTGGCGCGGTCAAAATCCCACCGGACCCCATACTCGCTTTCATAACCCTTCCATGCGACGAAACTCGCAGAGAAAGATGCCGCACGGTCAGAGAGCGCTGCATCATCTTTAAATTTCCAGGACCTGAAATTTTTATCCCACGCAACATTATCGTTATTTGCATCAACGTTCGTCCAGCCACGGGTAGCTGCAAGTGCGAGCAGCTTATCAGTCGAACAGGTCATTGTGTGCTCGGTCGCAACAGGATGATCGAGACGATCATAGTTCCTGTAGCATGTTGGGAAGGATATTCCAAACTGGTCCATATCTTTAATACCGTATTGACCTATTTGGCAAAGCGCCTTCGCGCGTGGATCAACTGTTGGGTCACTACAAACACCTGCCCCACCCACATGATTATATAAAGCATCATACTCAAGAACCCAAGGAAGGAAGAACGTCCGGGCGCTTCGAACCGGCGCTGCATTAACGTTACGAACGGCTATTCCGCAATAAAATACGGCCATAAATCGCGTTATACCGCCTTCTGCAACTGATTCATAGACGACATCGGCATACGAAAGACCCGATTGCGGCCGCGCCTCAGTATGATTCTCTATCATTATTGCAAGTGGACTGCGTTTTGACCAAATATCTTTTTCCTTCGTGGTATAGAATTGACCATTAAGTGGACAAGCTTCCGTTTTCGGAGCTGATGGATCGATGATGAAATGAGCCTGGCTGTCGCTCGCGACTGATGATGAGATGGTCATTGATGGGAGAGGTTGTTTTTTCGGAGCAAACACACTGAATCCAGCAAATGATAGTCCCGTAGAGATAAGGTACAAGGCAATCCCTATACATGTTGTTGCAATATATTGTTGTTTATTCATGTGTCCTTTCCGTTTAACGATTCCGCCTCCTGTATAGCACGGCTTTCTTCTTTTGAAAGCTCGTATTCCTCACCTTTCCCTGCACGGATCGCCTTCACGTACCACCTGTTCCCTGTCCTCGCGTAGAGCGATGTCATAACAATGCCATTATCGCCGCCGTCAAGTAATGCTAATGTAAAACTTTGACTTCCGCCCGTATCCGAAAATGGATTAAACCGCACTAATCCTATTTTTTGAATATGCAATTTTCCATCCGATACAAGATTTTTTATCGCGTGTTCAATATCAGCGGTTTGTTTTTGTAGCCCCTTCTGATTTTTAACAATCGCTTCAAGTACTTCTTTTAATCCGTGGCTCGTAATGCCATTCGTGAGGCGGTTATAGTGGCCGATCATGCGAAATAACACAATGCTTAATGCACTCAGCCAGATGATAACAAACACCCACACAAATGAAAAAAACCCTCCGCCATTGAACACCATTGGTATTCATCATATTACGACCATCATTGTGTGATGTCAACAATAAATTGAGTTGGCGGTGCACCGATTTGACAAGGCTAAGTTTTCTATGCTACGCTCAGGCTCACGAGGCTAGTTATGCCTAAGAAAACAAGAAGAGAAAAAATACTGGCAGAACAAAGACGAAAAGCTCCATCGCCAGAGCGATCTTTTCCCTCAGTTACGGCCCAAAACGCTATACAGACACCCGGTACTTTTTCATTTCAGGCATCACCGCACTTAATCCCACGACATATAGAAGAACCCGACACACACGAGCTATCCGTCATTCAACATGATCTTACAAAAACGGTCATTCTTGCTGCAATCGCTATATTCATAGAACTCGGAGCATATATGATGCTTCACGGAAAATAAATGAAACTTACGAGAGGAGGTGAATAACAAATATGGCAAGTATGTATTGTGTAAAATGCCGCGCGAAGAGAGAAGATCCGAGCGCAGTAAAAGTTACCATGAAAAATGGTAAACCAGCAATGAAAGGTAAATGCCCGGTCTGTGGAACGGGTATGTACAAAATTGGTGGCTAAGATTTTTTTGCAAAGAAATCCTGCCTCCATTGACAATTTTGTCTTTGGATTTGGATAGGTTTAACATTAAAACCCCGCTTCTGGCGGGGTTTTAAATTCTATCGTATTATTCAATAAGCATTGATCTATATCGTTTAAGAATTATCTTTCGGCCTATACTGCAATGCCTCCGCGATATGCGTGACACAAATCTCTTTCTCTCCTCCCAAATCTGCAATTGTTCTTCCGATTCGCACCATACGATAGTAACTTCTCGCTGACAAATTCATTCTACTTACTGCCTGTCGCAAAAAAGCTAAAACTTCTCCCGACAAAGGACAGCAATTTTTAATCATCTTCGTAGTCATTTCGCCATTCGAATGAATACCGACAATGGCAAATCGCTTTAATTGAATATTTCGTGCTTTCTGTACTCGCTGCCGTATAACCGATGACGCTTCCGCCTGTTCATGATTCGCACGGACAAGTTTATCAACATCTACTTCTGAAACATACATATGAAGGTCTATTCTATCGAGCATCGGACCGGAAATTCTTTTTTGATAGCGGGAAATATTCCCAGGTAAGCAATGACATATTTTTGTCTTTGAACCGAAATTGCCACAGGGACAGGGATTTGCGGCGCCAACAAGCATAAATTTCGCCGGATATGTCACACTGCCGACTGCGCGGGAGATATGGACAATGCCATCTTCGACCGGCTGTCTGAGCGCCTCTATAACATGCCTCGGATATTCCGGAAGTTCATCCAAAAACAGTACGCCGCGGTGAGCAAGAGAGATTTCTCCCGGCTGGGGATGAATGCCGCCGCCGATAAGACCTATTCTTGATGTCGTATGATGCGGAGCCCGAAACGGTCTATGACGTATTATCGACTGCCCGGCAGGTAAATTTCCCGTTACGGAATAAATTTTCGTCACCTCTATAGCCTCCTCTTCCGTAAGCTCAGGTAATATAGAAGGAAGCGCCCTCGCGAGCATGGTCTTTCCGGCTCCCGGCGGACCCTGCATGTAAAGATTGTGACCTCCTGCTGCCGCAATCTCAAGCGCACGCTTAACATATTCCTGGCCCTGAATATCTGCCATATCAAAATCGAACTGTCTGTTGTCCTCAAAACTTGAGAAGGATGTGTGCTCTTGAGGAATAATGAGTGAACTCTTCGTCAAATGATGGAAAAGAGCAAGTAATGTCGACACAGGATAAATATCCACTCCCTTTATGATTGAGGCTTCCTTGGCATCAATCGACGGAAGATAGAGACCGTCCAATTTTTTTTCTTTCGCTAACAGCGCAATTGACAATACCCCGTTCGTATGCCGGACGCTTCCATCAAGTGAGAGCTCTCCGAAAAATATATTTTGTTCATCGGGAAGGACGAGTTGACCTGATGCAACGAGAATTCCAAAGGCAATAGGGAGATCATATGCAGGACCCACTTTTGGTAAATCTGCGGGTGCGAGATTTACCGTAATCCGTTTGGCGGGAAATTCAGCTCCGCTGTTTTTTATTGCAGACCGTACCCGTTCGCGGCTCTCCTCGACAGCTTTATCAGGTAATCCAACAATCGTGAAGGAAGGCAATCCCTGTGATGCAATATCAACCTCAACAGTTACAAGAACAGCCTCAAGCCCTACAACCGCCCCGGATGTTATTTTGGCAAGCATTGTCATTGAACATACAATACTCTCTGAAAAAAATCAGTGTTCAACCATACATCCGTTTTATGGTTATTTGAGGTTAAATCCAATAGAAACGAACGTGCATCGACGCATTTTTTGTCAATAAATGATATAATTATAGGGCACATTGGAATCCGAATTCTCGCTCCGATCTGATCGGAGAGGAAAGTCCAGACAGCGGAATGCAAGGGACGGAACGTAAGTTCCGCGTCGAAATCCTTCGTTGAACCTCAGGGATAGCCTGAGCGAACTCGAAGGCAAGACCGGGTGTTCCGGTAACGAAAGAAACCGGAAACAACTCCCGAAATTACGGGATGAGAGAGCCACAGAGACGATCTTAGGCCTGACTCATGCTTGTCATATCAATTGAATGACCAGTATGGATGGCTTAAGGGTGAAACGTTGGCAATCCCACCTGCTGCAACCGGCGAATGGTCCGTTTACCCTGAGAGCAATCGAAGGGTTATTATCACGCATTCGAGAGGACCGAAGTTTACGGGCATCAGAGAAATGAGAATTTATCCCGAGCTTGTCGAGGGAGAAACAGAATCTGGCTTATGAGGTTTCAGTGTGCACAAATAATTCCTCAGGTTTTTGAGGAATTTTTTGTTCGCGGCCTAAGGCCGGAGATAGCGGACTTCGTCAAATAATGAGAGAGGACTTCCTGAATCACTAACGCAACCGGCACTGCAAGAATTGCGCCGACCACTCCCGCAAGCCTACCGCCTATTAACAATACTAATATAGTGATAATAGGCGCCAAGCCCACGCTTTTTCTCATAATAACCGGAACAAGAACATTGTTCTCCAGTTGTTGAACGATAATATATAACGCAATCACGCTGAGTGCGAGAAACGGTGATGTTGCAAGACCGACAAGAACGGCGGGAATTGCACCGAGCACCGGACCGATCATAGGAATCAACTCAAGTGATCCCGCGAGTATTGCAAGCGGCAGCGCAAAATCGACCCGGAGAATTGATAATCCAATGAAGGACATAAGTCCGACGGCTGTCATCAATATTACTTCACCCCGTACCCAAAGTCCTAAGCGCCGTTCAATAGATCGGAGTAATATCATTATATCTTTTGATAAAGATTCTCCGAGGACGCTTGTGATAATCTCCTCCGCCTGATGCCGTTCCAAAAGAAAATAAAACGTAAAAGCGAACACCGTTAATACCGTCACAATATTGGAAAATATACCGAATGTAACATTCACGAGACTTGCGCCGATCGGCGCAATCTGCTGACTAATGGACGAAATATTTAAATTCCAATACGGGATAATACGACCTGCTGCTGTCGGAAGCTCCTGGACAAGCCGTCCGAATTGCACAATAAGTGCAGGTAATGCGCTGATTACCGTTACGCCGAAAAATCCGAAAAGCACAACGTAGACGAGAAGAATTCCGACAATTTTTGGAATATGCAGCCGCTCCAAATAGGAAACCACAGGATGAATAGCCGTCATGAGAAGGAATGCGATAAAGAGTAAAAACAGAACGTCACGGATGAGGATAAGAAGCCATGCAATGATAATGAGGGATAGCGTTATTAAAATTGTTTTGATGGATATCTCTACCCGACTGTTTATCATCGTTTTCCAGTATACCATGCGTTAACGCGCTCTGCTATATCACGCTCATACCCGGGAACTGAACTGTCATACCAGCAAACTTCTTTTCGCTTCTGAAACCATGTCAACTGCCGTTTTGCATAACGATGTTCAGCCATCTTCCATTCCTGAATGATTGAGGGAACCAGTTTTTTTTGCTCAGGTACAGGCACGTCAAAATACTTTTCCCATTGAATATAACCGAGACCGCTCATTGAGGACATTTTCCATGAGTAACCCGCGTCAAGGAGACTCTTAATTTCCTGAATAATTCCCGCGTTAATCCTTCCATCAACCCGCGCATCTATCTTTTTATCTAATTTCTGTTTTGGCGCCGTTAATCCGATCATTAATACGTCGGCAGCTGGTAATATATTCACAGAACGATATGTACTTTTATTCATCGCAACCTCTATCCTCCGCACGAGCCTTCTCGGATTATTTCTGTCTGAATTATTCATCGACGCCAGAATCGTCGAACTTATAGCATCCAACTTTAACCGCAACTCGACAGCGGAAAGTGTTTGTAATTCCTTCCGAAGTTTACTATCGCGAGGGACAGCGATCGTATCAGGTGGATTAAGTAACGCATCTATGTAAAATCCCGTTCCGCCGACCAATATCGGCAGCTTGCCCCGGGACCAGATGTTTTTAATCACGTGAGCGGCAAGCGATTGAAAATGTGAAACGCTGAAGTCATCACCAGGACGTACAACGTCATACATCCAAATAGGAACACCGGACATATCGTAGGCGAATAATTCATAGTTGTTAGTTCGGAAATTAATTCTGAGTTCTAAATTCTTAATTCTGTTTTTTTTCGGAAGATCTTTACCGGTCCCTATATCCATCCCTTTATATACCTGACGCGAATCAGAGGAAACCAGTTCTCCGTTTAATAACGTTGCAAGATGGATTGCTGTAGCTGTTTTGCCTACGCCGGTTGGTCCGCAGATTACTAAAATTTTTTGCATGATTAGCGGTATGTCCCGTTTCTCAAATTTGTTTTATTGATAAGCTCATCCAGATATTCCCATCGACGTTTCTTCTCTTTATAGGAAATATCATCGTGGTATACTTTGTGCGCAGCCGTCATTTGCCGGTCGGAATACATAGCGATGTAGGCTTTTGAAAAACCAACTTCCTTTGCAAGCGATACGGTATTTTTAAATTGGTCCTCCGTCTCACCGCAAAAACCGACTATAATATCGGTAGATATAGATACGCTGGGAATCTTTTTCTTCATTTTATCAACCAAATTAAGATATTCTTCTCGCGTATACCACCGGTTCATCTTCTCAAGCATCATACTGTCGCCCGATTGCACGGGGAGATGAATTTGGCGGGATATTTTCGGATTTTTTGCGATAGTATCAATAAGCTCGTCGGAAAAGTCCCACGGATTACTCGATATAAAATCAATTGATTCGATGCCATCAATTTTGGCAGTTTCCGCTAAAAGTGTCGGAAATAACGTCGGAATCCGCAGCCGTCCTAAATGTTTTACAAAGGTAGGCTTAATCAGTTTTCCTTTTACTTTATACGTTGCATCGCTCTTTAGTTTATTATCGAAATATAACGGTCCACCCACATCACGCATCACCTGGACGTTTTTTTCGCCTAAAATTAAATCCGCGCCATATGAATTCACGTTCTGTCCAACAAGGGTAATTTTCTTATAACCTTTCTGTGCAAGTTCATAACACTCAAGGAGAATGTCATCGAAGGGCCTACTGATTTCACGTCCTCTTGTGAACGGGACAACGCAAAATGTACAGAAATTATTGCACCCGTTACTTATAGGAACCCATGCATGAACGGAATCTCCCCGGAGCGGCGCGTGATCGAAACCAACTTCTTCAATCGGCAGAAATTCATCAACGGCCGGCATCTTCTTCTTGAGGAGTGCGAGCATCCGGCCGGTTTTTTCGCGTGCCGCCATGCCAACCATACAACCGGTCACAACGATTTTCATTCTACGGCCGGCTTTTTTTTCTTTCGATAAATTATGGACCAGACCGTATACGCGATCCTCTGCCTTCTGCCGAATCATACACGTATTAATGATAATATCGTCGGCTTTTTGTATTGAAGGAGCTTCGGAATATCCGCGTGATTGATAGTATGAAGCGACGCGTTCGCTGTCGGCCTCATTGGCAGCGCATCCGAATGTGACTATGTGATATTTCATACCGTCCGATTGTATCATGTTGCCCTTTATGAAGGGAATTAGATCGCCCACCGGCGACCCACCGACGAGGCGGGAGGCGGAAGTATATTTAACCCGTCAGAACAAGCTTTTCCAATATTATTGCAACACCGTCTTCCTGAACGGTCGGGGCGATAAAATCTGCAATAGCTTTAAGCTCCGGCACTGCATTCCCCATCGCAATTTTTAAACCACACGCCATAAGGAGTGGGAAATCGTTATATCCGTCGCCGACGCCGATAATCTCTTCTCTCGTGATATTAAGTATGCGTGCAACCTCAAGGATGCCGTGAAGCTTCGATGCTTCGCTACTCGTAATATGTATGCTCATAAATTCCTTATCCCAGGCATGTAATTTCTGTACGTGAATTGCCGGATCTATCGAAAGTAGATCGACTAAACGATCAACATCAGAAAATACAACATGAGGGACGTACACGCTAAGAATATTTTTTGGCGCTATCCCGCCATTATATGTGATATCCCTTTCTCCGTCATATAAAAAAGTTTTGAGATTATTTTTTTTCAGCACACGATAAATTGGCGCTAGAAAACCGTCAGGAAGAGCAACATTGTGAATAATCATATTTTTCACGGGATCATATATCTGCGTGCCGTCAGCCAGAACGCACGGACCGGAGAGCTTCAGATGATCCATGATCGGTATCGCCTCCCGCAGCGGCCTCGCCGTAGCTATGCACACATGGATCTCCCGTTTTGCTTTTGCAATGGCAGTCGCAACCCTTTCTGTCGGTAAACTATCTTTTCCGTGTACCACGGTCGTATCATCCAAATCCAGCATGATGGCCTTATACTTCATAAGAGGAATTGCGTTTATTCTTTTCCGACGATGACTTCCGTGTCGTATGATGTGCTGTCCTTGAGATTGGCAGCCGACGTACCCAATGTATAGGAGCCGCTCAAATCATCTTCTAGTAATGTTATGTAATCTTTTCTTGCCGCTTTCACAACGATCTGTGTCTTATCGTAATTATAATTATCCGCGTTACCCGTTCCGACTACTGTATATCCTTTACTCTCGAGAAGAGATTTCATCTTGGATGCAACTCCGACCTTACCGCTGCCGTTTAACACCTGGACGGAAAGCGAACTGCGTAATAAAGCTTGCGGCGTCGGGGTCGGCGTAGTTTTGACCGGCGTCGGGGTCGGCGTCGGCATGGAAATAATTTTAGGGAACGAATGAACCTTTCCCGTCACCAACACCAATCCCCCGCCAACAACGATACAGGCGACAATGACACCTATTGCCCACAACATTATTGAGTTAGAAGACCGCTTCGTATGCGCAGATATTTCGGGCATTATCTGTGGCTCCCCTTCGTGTTTTTTTTCAAAAAGTTCATCAACAAGTTCTTTCCTCTTCACATCCTCACTGTCACTCGTCGTGGAAAATGACGCGTCCTCAGAGACCGGTGTCGACTCGACAGACTCACTTATCGCTGTTGCATGTTCTTCAGGAATATTTTGCTTTTCAACAGTTGATGTGGGCGAAGTCTCAGATACACTCGGTTCACTTGACGGAACTTCTTCAACAACCTCAACCACTTGAGTGACAACCGGCTTTTTCTCTTCTTTGGCTAAACTTTCTTCAAGCGACGGAGCCGATGCCTCAACATGCGTTGTATGGAGCCTTGTTGTTCTTCGTTTCACTACCATAGCTATAGTGTACACAATATTTCAACTTTTGTCATTTAGGCACCAAAAAAGGAACCCCGCTAGTAGCGGGATTCCTATCTTTTGGTTGTCCGATTCATTTACCGGACCACTTTTTTCAAGGCTTTACCAGCTGTAAACCCTGGGGTTTTGCGGGCTGGGATATTGATCGGAGCACCCGTTTGCGGGTTTCGACCTGTTCGTGATTTACGGGATCGAACCATAAATGTTCCGAATCCTGTCACGACAACTTTATCACCCTTTTTCAATGCATCGGTTATTGAACCGAACACTGCTGCGACTGATTCGCGGGATGCTTTAGCCGTAAGATTTGCTTTTTTTGCAACGACTTCGACGAGATCTGCTTTGGTCATGTGTGTTTCACCTCCTTTTGAGCAGAAGGATAGAATAAGCTAAAAAAATTTTCGTCCCGACCTGACGGGATCTACGAGGCAATGTAGTGAATTTAGATTATTCTGTCAATATATCAAAAACTGCAGAAGCACAGTATGCTCTATTTACAGAGTAGTTCGTTATAGAGGTTACTAGAACAGTCTACTTAAACCGACAAATTTATTATTTTGCGATTTCCGTAGCCCGTAATTCGCGGATAACGGAAATTTTTATCTGACCAGGATACGTCAGTTTTTCTTCTACCTCTTTTTTGATTTCCGATGCCATGATGGTCGCAGAAGCATCATCGACAGACCCGGGATCTACCATAACGCGTAGTTCCCGTCCTGCCTGAAATGCGAACGACTCAACAACACCCTTGTGCGCTTTTGCGATTCCCTCAAGGTCGGTAAGCCGCTTGATGTAATCCTCATGATTTTCATAGCGGGCGCCTGGCCTGCTGCCTGAGATAGCATCGGCGATGTACACGAGCATTGATTCAACTGATGTAAACGGCGTGTCTTCATGATGCTGAGCCACACAGTCAACAACTTTCTGCGGCATGCCGTACTTTTTGAGAAGCTCAACGCCAAGTTCGACATGGCTCCCTTCCTTATCCATGATAACTTTACCGATATCATGCATAAGACATCCGAGACGCACCGTATTCACATCCGCTTTAATTTCCTGCGCAAGAGCAATACCGATCTTCGTCTCTTCAAGCGTATGGGCAATCATATTTTGACCGTACGAGAACCGATACTTAAATTTCCCGAGGTGGGCAACGAGCGGCGCGGGCAAATTATAAACCCCTACTGCATGGCATAATTTTTGTCCTTCTTCAAACATGATCCGGTCAAGCTCCTTCCGCACCTGCTCCACAATCTCTTCAATCCTTCCGGGTTGAACCCTGCCATCACGAAGTAATCGTTCTAGCGTTATTCGGGCAACTTCACGCCGTACCGGATCAAAACACGATAAGCGGATAACGCCCTCTTCATCCAGATCAACATCAACGCCGGTCGCCTGTTCAAATGTTCGTATATTCCGTCCTTCTTTGCCGATAATCCGGCCTTTCATATCCTCATCTGCAATTTTAATGACAGAAACAGTATATTCAGGAACATAGTCAGTCGCTCCATGCCGCATGGCGTCAACAAGAATTTCTTTGGATTTAACGTCTGCTTCTTCCTCAGCTTTGATATGCGCTTCTTTAATTTCTTTGGCGATATCTTCTTTGAGCTGTCCGCGGAGCGCGTCCATAATGACCCCTTTGGCCTCGTCACGTGTCATATGCGCTGCCCGCTCTAATTTTGCAATCTGTTCCAGTTTTATCGTTTCAATTTCCTTGAGCCGCGCTACAACCTGATCTTCAACCGTCTTCAGGTGCTTGTCCTTTTCCTCCAATGCACCTTCTCTGCGGTCGATTACTTCAAATTTTCTCCGGACTTCTTCTTCGGCATCCCGTCGGATTTTAAACGCTTCATCTTTTGCTTCAACGATAAGTTCACGGGCCTTTGCTTCTGCTATTTTTATGACTGCGTCAACGTCGACTGACGGCACCTGCGGCCGCTGTTTTATTACCTGCTTTTCCGGTTCCTCTTTGACCGGCATAGACGGAGCTGCTGAGGGCTTACTTACCGGAGTCTGTTTTACGGTTTTTCCTCTTTTTGTTTTCACTAATCCTGAAAGTGTTTTTAATACGTCAAACATATATGCCTTTCTGTAAGTCCCGGTTTTATTCAAAAAATTAGGACTCAACAATAATAAATAGTCTGTAATTACGCGTTAGAAGACTCAAATGGAAGAAAAAAACGGCAAATACCCCTTACTGCTTAAGGATGTGTGTAGGAAACAAGTTTGGTAAATTGGAGTACATAATCCTACAAATTTGCATTTTACTTCGTTAGAGTCTGGCTATACACGCGAGTTATGCGTATAGATTGTGTTAATTGTAGTCTTTTTCCCCGACTTCGTCAATGATTTTTCTAATTGTATCTGAGGAAAAACCCCTTTGAGCTAAAAATGTATACAGTTTCTTTTTTTGCTCAATAAGAGGCATTCGTTCCCATAGAACAATCTTTTTCTTAATTGATTTTTTTGCCTCGTCTATCTCATTAAACAATGGCTTTTCCTCTCTTTGGTGAAGAAACGCCTCATCAATAATATCCCGGGAAATACCTTTTCTCATGAGTTCAAATGCGATGAGTCTTCGACCTGCGGGTTTGAAGGTCATCCGCTGGTCTAGCCACCATGAGGCAAATACACGATCGTCAACGTATCCGAGCTCCCGCATACGGTCTATCACCTTCTTAATGAGAATGCTTCCCGAAACTTTCCATTTTGCGAGCTTCTTGGTGAGGAAATCCGTAAACTCTTTTTCACTCCGAGGACGGTAGGAGACGAAACGGAGGGCAGCATTAATGAGCTTCTCGTAATATGGATTATCCATCTAGTCGGGGTGGGCAGACTTGAACTGCCAACCGCTCGCACCCCATGCGAGTGCGCTAGCCAATTGCGCCACACCCCGCCTCATCGGCGGGTCGCCGATGAGGCGACCCAGGGATTAGTTCATCGTTCATAGTTATTAGTTATTTAGAAAAAAATTTTCTATAAACTATTTTCTATGAGCCATGAACGAGATCTATTGTATTCTACCATCTTTTGTGTAAAAATGGGATGCAATTAGTTAACAGTATGGGAATCCCTATTATCATCGTCGTTTTTCTCTTCATTATTCTTATAGCGTCGTTTAAGATTGTCCAGGAATATGAGCGGGGCGTCATCTTCTTTCTCGGCAGATTCACCGGAGTCCGCGGGCCAGGGCTCATCATCCTTATCCCATTCTTGGAAACTATGACCAGAACGACGCTTCGGACGATCACGATGGCAATTCCCTCCCAAAAAATTATCACCAAGGATAATGTGTCCATCGATATTGCGGCTGTCGCCTATTATCACGTCATAGATCCGGAGAAATCCGTCGTTGCTGTTGAAGACGCAAATAATGCCGTTAATCAGATTAGCCAAACAACGGTACGAAATGTTGTGGGGCAATTCATGCTTGATCAGTTGCTTTCAAAGACGCGGGATATTAATACGCAGATAAAAAATGTTATTGACGAACACACCGAGCCGTGGGGAGTGCAAGTGACGGCAGTTGAAATTAAAGACATCGTCCTCCCTGATAATATGCAGCGCGCGATGGCCAAAGAGGCGGAGGCGGAGCGAGAACGGAGAGCAAAAATCGTTGCCGCCGAGGGTGAATTCCAGGCAGCAAAAAAGCTTGGAGAAGCATCCGACATTATCCAAAAGCACCCCGTCGCACTGCAACTCCGGACTCTTCAGACAATGGCGGAAATTAGCACCGAAAAAAATTCAACAATCATTTTCCCTGCCCAATTCATGACAACGGTACAGGAGGCAATAAAAACATTGCGCCTCGATACGTCTAAATAATAGTAGTCTTTCTGCCTAAAGAAAGGGTGGTACATATGCCAGTCGATGCAAAACTTCAAGCGATCCAGCTTGCCATGGAACAAATTGAAAAACAGTACGGCAAGGGTTCTATCATGAAATTAGGGGAAAAAGCACAGGACCGGATGGCTATTGATGTGATTCCGACCGGTATATTGGCGCTTGACCTCGCTCTCGGCGTCGGCGGACTCCCAAGAGGACGGATTATCGAAATTTACGGACCGGAAGCCTCCGGTAAAACGACCGTATGTTTATCAACGATCGCCGAGGCCCAGAAAGTCGGAGGCACGGCAGCTTTTATCGATGCAGAGCATGCACTCGACCCGCAATGGGCGGAAGTTTTGGGTGTAAAACTTGATGACCTCCTTATCTCACAACCCGATACAGGAGAACAGGCACTGGAAATTGCGGAAACGCTCATCCGAAGCGGCGGAGTGGATATCATCGTCATCGATTCCGTTGCAGCGCTCGTACCGAGGGCGGAAATCGAAGGCGAAATGGGTGACAGCATGATGGGCGTCCAGGCGCGGCTCATGTCGCAGGCGTTAAGGAAACTCACGGCAGTAATTTCCAAATCAAAAGCGGTCGTCATATTTACAAACCAACTCCGCCAAAAAATCGGCGTCATGTTCGGCAATCCCGAAACAACGACCGGCGGCATGGCGCTCAAATTTTACTCAAGTATCCGTATGGATTCACGGAAGATTGAGAGCCTGAAAGACGGAGATAAGGTAATCGGCAGTAAACACCGGGTCCGGGTCGTGAAAAATAAAGTCTCTCCCCCGTTCCGTGTTGCTGAATTTGACGTCATGCATGACGGCGTCTCAAAAGAAGGCGGCCTCATTGACGTCGCACTGGAATTCGGAATCCTTACAAAATCCGGCGCGTTCATCAAACACGGTGCAACGATGATCGGCCAGGGTAAGGAAGCCAGTAAGCTGTACTTCAAGGAACATCCGAAGGCCGCAAAAGAGATACACGACGCCATCTGGAAAGCCGTCAAATCCGGCAACACCCAGGCCAAGGTCGTGATGGGCGTCGAAAAAGAAGAGTAAATACAATATGGGCGCTGACTCATATGAAACGCCTCCCGTATCAGAAACGCTTATCTTGCGAAACGGGAGATCAATTCCGATTAATTCGCTGACACTCAGTGTTGATCACGTTAGTGATAACTATAACGAGCTGACTGAAATCTTACTGAAAGATAAATTAGATATCAAAACGTCTGGTCACTTTTACAGATGCCTCTCGAAAAGTATTCATGGAGGAAAAGATTCTCCATACAACGCATATAGAGATCAATTAAAAGAAAGCGCGCTCGATAGACCCATCATTGCGATCAAAGATTTTCAAACAACAATAGACAAAGCTGACTTTGCTCATTTTCATGTAAAGGAGTTTGTAAATTCACCAAATGAAGCGATTTCTATAGTTCTTATATATAACCCATTGAATAACTCGACGATCAAGAACGCAGCCCATTCTGATGTCGCACAAGCCGCAAGTTTATTTGATCAAATTGCGAACCGGGAAATTCAAGAAAATCCAAACGCATTTTACGATTTCCTCATGACAACACTCGAAAGAGTGATAGAAATTCATTGGAAGGAATAAATTTTTCGAAACTACCGCTTCGCAGGTTATTTTCGAAACCTTCAATAATCAACCATCATGTTGATCAGATTGCAAATCCTGTTGAACAATATCAATTTGATCTTTTACAAATTTCACAAGAGCCGCGTACTCCTCTATCGGTTCGGTTCCATCTGCGGGGGTGAATTGGACCTGTTGCCGCCGCCTTCCGATTTTTAAATAAAAACTTGTTGTCGCTATACCGGGAACTTCATTTTCGGCATCGGATTTGAAAATAGCGCTCATTGATGGAAATATTCTCGGATCTGTGTGGAATATCACTTCCCACTTAACCGGTTGATCATCTGCATCTTTAATGAGTTGAGCTTTCATGAAAGGAATATTAAACTTCCTGTTATTTCCCTCCCATGGAACACCCGCCTGATCAAGAAACGTATCTAAAATAGTCCAAATGGACTGTCGGGCCTCTCTGGAAGTGAGTTGTTCCGGAACTTTTTTCCGGCCGGTTTCAGCGACCATATATGGTATTAAGAAGGAAACTCTATCGTTTCGGACTTTGCTTCCGTGCACGGGATTTGCCTGCGTAGCCGGCTTTTCGCCGTTGCTTGGCACGGGGGTCTCGTTTCATGAATCCGCGCTTTTTGAGGATCGGGCGGAACTTTTCTTTGTCAACTTTTTCAAGCGCGCGTGAGATACCGTGAATCGTTGCCCCTAATTGCCCGTATAATCCGCCACCCGCTGCTTTCACTGATACTGCAAATCTACTGAGTGTATTGGTTGTACGGAACGGTTCCTGATACATTTTCTTGAGAATTTCTCCGGGAAAATAATTTTCAACTGGCCGGCCGTTCACAATCATGCCGCCTTTTTCAAGCGTGACTCCGCTTACAGTAATTGCCTTATCATTTACGACATAAAGCCGAACCCGCGCAGATGACACTTTGCGGCGACCAACGGCTTCGTAATACGAAATTTCTTTTGGTGATTCAATTTTTTCAACTTGTTCTTCCTGTGTTTTATCTTTTGCCATAGTTATTTAACAAACTTATCTTTATACGGATGTTCCGCCTCCGGATATAAATACAATCGAGTGATTAGTCTATCACGGAGCTTGTTCTTGGGCAACATACCGAAAATCGCATGATGCATGGGTTCCGTGGGTTTTTCCACACGGACCTGCCACAATGCTTTTTGTTTCAATCCACCCGGGTAGCCCGAGTAATTTCCGTACATTTTTTCTTTTTCCTTGCGGCCGGTTGTGATGACATGTGCGGCATTGATAACCACCACGTAATCACCCAAATCCATATTTCTCACGAAATTGGGTTTATCTTTGCCCATGAGTTTGAGCGCCACCTGCGTCGCGGCCCTCCCCAATATCTGACCCTTAACATCAATAAGGACCCACTTCCGGGCAACTTCTGATATTTTGGTTGATTTTGTTGTCGGTGTAAGCATACGTTTTTATTTCGACTTCTTTTTACTTTCCGTTTTTTCCTGTGTCCGTTTTGGTTTTGTTTCGACGGGCGCCGCTATCTTTTTTGATTCTGTTTTACCTTCCGCTTTCTTTTCTGCTTTCGGTTTAACGACTTCGGCGACCACCCGGTCATCCACAAACGAAAACTTTGCCATCTCTGACGCATCGCTATGGCGTTTCCCGAGTTTAATAATCCGTGTAAATCCGCTCTGTCGACCCGCAAAACGGGTCTTTGCTTCATCCAACATCTGATCTGCCAACACGCGATCTCCGAGAGCTGCAATCACCATTCTTCGGTTTGCATCTCCGCCGGTCTTAGCGCGCGTAATCAGCTTTTCAACCTGCGGCTGCACGGCTTTTGATTTGGCAACAGTGGTCGTAATGGCACCATGAATAAACAAATCACGGGTCAGGACGGTAAATAACCGCTTCCGTTCATCATTTGTCCGTGATAATTTCCGACCGTATACTGAGTGCCTCATACAATATTAAACAGTTAACGCGACTCCTTTTTCACGCAGCTTCTCTTCGACAACTGCGAGCGATTTAATACCAAGGTTCTTGATCTTCATGAGCTCCGCAGGCGGCGTCCCAAGGAGCTGTCCGATTGTCTCGATCCCACCGTTTGCGAGCGCATTGACAATACGGGTAGGAATATCAAGTTCCTCAATCCGCATCTTCAACACTTCATCTGAGATTGTCGGTGTAACGGCGACTGTTTCTGTAGTTCCCTGAACTTTCGGCTCTACGACCTGCATAAAATAGGAAACGAGAATCTTTGCAGCGGATTTAAGCGCATCTGAACTTGAGACGGTTCCATCTGTCCAGATTTCCATGACCAGCCGGTCAAGGTTTGTCATCCGCCCGACACGGGTCGCTTCCACCCGATAGTTCACCCGGGTAACTGGTGAATAAAGACTATCGATCGGAATCACACCAACTTCGTCAAAATGTTTCTCATCTGACTGCACGTAGCCGTAGCCTTTGTCTGCAGTCAACTCAACCTCAAGAGAGGCCTTTTTGTCCGCAAGATGCGCAAGGACCAAGTCCGGGTTAATAATCGTCACTCCTGCAGGTACGTCAATATCACCGGCGAGTACGTCTCCCGGGCCTTTTTTTGAAATGGTCAGCTTAACGGAATCAGAGCCCTCAATGGTTAACCGGACTTTCTTGAGGTTAAGAATAAACTCAACTACGTCTTCTTTCATCCCCTCAAGCGTTGAATACTGGTGCTTTACACCCGCAATTTTGACAGACGAGATAGCGGCACCGGGTAAAGATGATAAAAGTACCCGGCGGATACTGTTACCGAGCGTTTGACCATAACCCTGGTCAAGAGGTTCTATGCTAAACTTGCCGAAACCGGGTTTCTCGGTATCGACCGTAATGTGAAATGTAGGCTCCATCATAAGATTTTGTTATAGTGTTGGCGATTCGCATAAAGAGACGTATAACTTCATGCCAAGTGCTAACACTACCTCCTTTATTGTCGAGAATAATGCTCAACGATTAGTTGTTCGTTGATATCCTCTTTTATATCTGTTCGCTCCGGCAAACGAACTACTTTACCTACCGGCCCTTTGCGTTCTAACCAATCTGGTGCACGAAATGACGTATCTTCCAACATTTTTTTAACTGCGGGGATCTCAAGCCCCTTCGTCCCGAGAGCAAGTACCATGTCTTTTTCAATACGGAATGACGGGATATTTACTTTTTTGCCGTCAATAAGAATGTGACCGTGCGAAACCAGTTGTCGTGCAAGTCCGCGGGTCGGAGAAAATCCGACACGGTAGACGACATTATCGAGCCTTCGTTCCATAAATTCCATGAGTTTCTCGCCGGTATTTCCTTTCCACTTTTTCGCCTGTTCGAATGTTTTTCGGAATTGTCGTTCAAGTGCGCCGTACATGCGCTTTACTTTTTGTTTTTCACGAAGCTGGATTCCAAAATCAGATTGTTTCCGGTGGTTTTTGGCGCCGTGCTGCCCGGGAGGATTCCCAAGACGTTTTAGAAGTCCGGCATGGGCTTTTGTCCCCACGGTTTTATAGCCGAGATCCATATTTTCCCGGCGTGCTAATCTATTTTTCGGACCGTTATATCTTGCCATAGTAGGTTAGACTCTCCTCTTTTTCTTTGCCCTAACTCCGTTATGCGGTATCGGCGTCACATCAGCGATAAGTGAAATGCCGAGTCCGACGGCCTTAAGACCCCGGAGTGCCGCATCACGCCCTGCACCCGGCCCTTTAATGAACACCTGAACCTCGCGCATACCCATATCCATTGCTTTTCGTGATACTGCTTCAACTGCAGTCGTTGCCGCATACGGCGTTGATTTCCGGGCGCCTTTAAATCCGGCCATACCGGATGACCCCCAACACAGAGCATTTCCCTGTTCGTCGGTAATCGTCACAAGCGTGTTGTTAAACGTTGCCGTTATAAACACTTTGCCTTTTTCAACGATGCGTTTTACTTTTTTTATTGCCATAGGTTATTTTTTCGGCGCCTCAGCGACCGGTTTCGGTGCATCTAGTTTAACACGGTCATCTTTCTTCATAGCACCGATCGTTACGCGCTTCCCTCTGCGGGTACGCGCATTGGATCTGGTTCTCTGTCCGCGAGACGGCAGGTTTTTGGCGTGCCTGGACCCTCTATATGAGTGAATTTCCATAAGACGCTTGATGTTGTCCTGAACCTGACGCCTCAGGTCTCCTTCGACGGTGTATCCTTTTTCAATAATTTTTGCGATTCTGTTGACTTCTTCATCTGTGAGGGTTTTTACGCGCTTTTCCGGGGGAAGTTGGGCTTCTTTGAGGACTGCATATACGTTCGTGCGCCCAATGCCATAAATGTAGGTAAGGGCGATATCAAGTCGTTTTTCTGTTGGTAGATCTGCTCCAGCTATACGTGCCATAATTTTAGTTCATTGTTTATAGTTCATTGTTCATAGTTTTGTCTTTCCATGAACTATGAACCATTTACTAATTACCCCTGTCTCTGTTTGTGCTTCGGATTTTCGCAAATAATATACGTCCGTCCTCGGCGCTTTACTACTTTACATTTCACACATAATGGTTTGACACTTGCCCGTACTTTCATATTTGTTATTTCGTTAATTTGTTACGTTGTTATCGTATTCTATACGTAATTCTGCCTTTTCCGGGATCATATGGCGTCACTTCCATTTTAACCCGGTCGCCGGGCATAATGCGGATAAAATTTAACCGCATCTTGCCTGACAAATGACACAACACCACATGGCCATTCGGCAACTTTACTCTAAATAATGTATTTGGCAAACACTCAACAACCTCACCCTCAACCTCTATATTTCCTTGATGTGCCATATCCACGTAAAAAACGACGGGGCACCTCCCGACCTTGTCGGGAACCCCGACTCACAGTGAGTATTGTACACTAAGATTCAGCTTTGGTCAATACGATCGGTCCGTTCTCTGTTATTGCAATTGAATGTTCAAATGATGCTGCAAGCGACCTATCTCGGGTCGTTATAGTCCAACCATCATCATTTTCATAAACGATAGACCCATTACCCATCGCATAGATAGGTTCAATGGCGATCGTTTCGTTTCCTTGGAATGGGTATGTGTTTTCGATGGAGCCACGAAGGAAACCTTCCCAGCTTGACCGCTTTATCCCGGT
>CAYLQG010000002.1:5223-63222 GCA_964385705.1 uncultured Gammaproteobacteria bacterium | reverse complement strand
TCCAAGGTGATGAAATCCCAAACCGTCTTACCGCTTATTGAGGAACTTCTTACAGAAAGGAATATGTCTCTCAAGGACATCACCGCGATCACCGTCGCGACCGGACCGGGGTCATTTACGGGCTTACGTGTGGGGGTTTCAATAGCAAATGCATTAGGGTTTCTTCTCCAGGTATCGGTCAACGACGATAAGGGACTTGCAACACCGGTCTATTAATGTTTACAATTACCAAAGTACTGATTGTTATTTAACATACACGATCCACTTACAGTCACTTTTACGAAATCAAGGATGATTTCTGTAGACGGATTCGGGTAAAGGAGTCATATGGCAGAAACTAAACCAGTTAAGAAAGGGACAAACCCATTAGTGTTTATAGGAATCGGTTGTTTAGCTCTTCTTGTTATTTTAGGGATTGCAAGTTCCATAGTTATGCATTTTTTTGCAAAACGCATCGGTACGGGATTATTGCAATCAGCAATTGAGAGCCGAACCGGAGTTAAAACCAATCTTCAGGATCTCCAAAATGGAAAAATGACTCTCACAGATCAGAAAACCGGGGCAAAAATGGACATCGGATCAGGGCAGATACCTGACTCGTTTCCGAAAGACTTCCCGATTTATCCCGGTTCGAAGGTAACGAGTTCGTTATCAGGAGCCCAGCAGGGTAAGTCAAATGGATTTTGGGTAACACTAACAACGGCGGACAGCTTTGATAAAGTGGACGCGTATTATAAAAACGCACTTTCATCAAGCGGCTGGAAAACGAGTTCGACGTTCAGTACGAGCGGAACGACGACGTCCGGTGTGACAAAGGGCACGATGTCAGGATCACTCTCGATTACCCAGACTTCGGGCAATAAAGAGACCGATATCGTGGTTGTTTTAGGCACTGATACGACGACTGAAACGCCGTCCGAATAATCCGGATAGCAGTCGTTCATCATACGAAATATATGCGTGCGAAGTGTGCGTTGACGGCCTGATAACAGGGGTATGGTAAATCCGCACAAATCTGCGTATTATGGATATATATGTCATTCGGGATGACTCTTTACCATTTTTTCGTACCGCATCATACCAATAATCACCGGTCAAAGGCACTTCATATAAACACTCTCCTTGTGTACGTGCTTGCGTTTGCCATCTTTAATTACGGCCTCGGGTTTGTTCATCGGCAGATGCCCGATGTGTTAGGTTACGCCACTGATATTCACGTACAACAATTATTAGATGGTACGAACGCTCAGAGAGCCGCCGCAGGCCTGTCTCCTCTAACTTTAAATAGCGAGTTATCCGTCGCAGCGGCCAATAAAGCCCAGGATATGTTTGCCAAGGATTATTGGGCGCATAACAGTCCGGCGGGCCAAACACCTTGGGATTTTATCTCGGGGGCGGGCTACCGCTATGTGTTAGCCGGAGAAAATCTTGCAAAGAATTTTTCGACAAGCCAGGCAGTCGTTGACGCATGGATGGCGTCGCCAAGCCATAGAGCGAATATCGTGAAGCCGAATTACAAAGATATCGGTTTTGCCGTAGTCAATGGAAAATTGAACGGCGAGGATACAACGCTCGTTGTGCAGATGTTCGGCACATCGGTTGATTCATTAGCGGAAGCTCCGGCACCTACCAAGGCGCCTGTTGTAATAGATCAGGCAGTGTCAACACAACAGGCTCCGCAGGTGGCAGAAGCGTTGCCGACTCAGGCACCCGCAGCTCTCGCTTCGGCACAGCAAAGTCTCGGAAGTGAATTTTCGGGAGTTACGCGAACGCCGGCAATTAATATCCCGACATTAACCCGTTATATCGTATTCGTATTTGCCGGAGTGCTCCTAGGTGTACTTGCGATTGATGCGTGGGTGGTTTCGCGTCGGAAAATTGTTCGGGTTGCTGGCCACAATATTGCGCATTTCTTATTTTTGAGTGCAATCGTTATTTTGGCGGGAATCACGGCGAGAGGGTCATTGTTATGAAAAATGCCCACATAATGCACTACGTTGTTCTTTTTCTGATATTAGCCGGAGGTGTGGGCGCGTTTTATTATGCTGCACCTAACTCAGACGCTCAGTTTGTGATTGGCGTCGTCACTTCAGTGGCCTACGTACTTTGGGGATTTATACATCACGCGATGGACCGCGACTTACATCAGAAAATTGTGGTAGAATATGTCCTCATAGGGGCTATTGCCATTGTCTTACTGGCAACAGTACTCAAGCATTAAGCCCTAACAACTTATGAAAGGCGTTATATTAGCCGGCGGCATGGCCACCAGACTTCAGCCGTTGACACGAGTCACAAATAAACATCTACTACCCATTTACAACAAGCCGATGATTTATTATCCGCTTGAAGCGATGCATCGCGCCGGAGTCGAGGAAGTTCTTTTATCGACAGCGCCTGACCATGCGGGGCATTTCGCAAATCTTCTGGGCGCCGGTGAGGAATTTGACTTAAAGCTCTACTACGCAATACAAAAGAATCCAAAAGGCGGTATCGCTCAGGCGATTGCTCTTGCAAAAGAATTTGCTGGAAACGAACCGATATTAGTCATTTTAGGAGATAATATCTTCAATTTTGATCTCCGTCCTTCCGTAAAAAAGATGACTGAACTAGAGAAGGGCGCGATGATTTTCGGGATACATCTTGATACGGAATCAAAACAATACGGTGTCATAGAAGTTGATAAAGAGGGGAAGGTTCTTTCTTTGGAAGAGAAGCCCATCCATCCTAAATCGGATATCGCCCAGACGGGAATATATATGTATGACAATCGGGTATTTTCTTTTATCGAAAGCTTGAAACCATCCCTTCGCGGAGAGCTTGAAGTGACTGATCTAAATAATTTTTATTTAAAGGACGGCAGTCTCCACTGTCAGATTATTGATTGGTGGATTGACGCAGGAACCTCATTTGACGAATTACTCAAAGCGAATAATAACGTTGCTCAATTAGTTGAGGAGAAGAAACTGTGATTGACGGGGTGAAAATAAAGGAATTGGTCAGGCATCCTGATGAGCGCGGATATTTTGAGGAAGTAATACGGTTTACAGACGACTTCTTTAGAGAAGGATTTGCACAGATGTCGCATTCATTCATGGTAAAAGGCGTCGTGAAGGCGTGGCATCTTCATAAAACCCAGATAGATTGGTGGTATGTCGCTTCAGGAGTCGTAAGGGCTGCTGTTTATGACGTAAGAAAGTCCTCAAAAACGTACAAAGAGTTAAATGAGTTTATTTTAGGCGAACCGGGTAAGCAGAATATCGTCTTAAAGATCCCAGCCGGCGTTGCGCACGGGCTCAAAGTGTTACAGGGTCCGGCTGATCTTGTCTATGTGACAAGCGGAGTTTATTCACTGGCAGAGGAAGGACGCATTCCGTATAATGATCCCGACATCGGATATGATTGGGTTAAAGGCTTACCTATCACAAACAAGAAGATTACATAATCCTCTATGAAATTACTCGTCACCGGCGGCGCAGGGTTTATCGGCTCTAACTTCATCCTCTACTGGATGCGTACACATGAGGGAGATCAGGTCGTTAATCTTGACGCTTTAACGTATGCCGGGAATTTGGAAAACCTTGTTGATGTGGAAAAAAATCCACGGTATACGTTTATACATGGGGATATCTGCGACGCTGATGTAGTTAACCGGGCGATGAACGGGGTGGATGTCGTCGTACATTTTGCTGCTGAAAGCCACGTTGACCGATCCATCCATGATCCTACTCCTTTCGTGAGGACGAATGTCCTCGGAACGCAAATCCTTTTGGATGCCGCACTCACTCATAAGGTTCCCCGGTTCCATCATGTATCGACTGATGAGGTTTTCGGATCACTTAAACTCGATAATTCGAGTAAATTTAGTGAACGAACAAATTATGACCCCAGAAGTCCCTATTCAGCAAGTAAAGCTGCTTCCGATCATTTAGTTCGAGCGTATTATCACACCTACGGACTGCCTATAAGTATCACGAATTGTTCAAATAATTTCGGACCGTATCACTTTCCTGAAAAGTTTATTCCGCTTGCTATAACGAACATTATTGAGGGAAAAAAAGTGCCGGTGTACGGAGATGGTAAAAACGTACGAGATTGGCTTTATGTAGAGGATCACTGCCGGGCGATCGATGCCGTTATTACGAGAGGGCGTATCGGAGAGACGTATTGCGTAGGGGGTGTAACGCGTGATATTAATAATCTGGAAGTCATAAAGCAAATACTCGCAAAAATGGGCAAGGATGAGTCGTGTATAGAATTTGTGAAAGACCGGCCCGGTCACGACCGAAGATATGCAATGGACTGGACGAAAATTCATGATGAGCTTGCCTGGGCACCTCTTCATGATTTTGACGAGTGGCTCCTCAAAACAATAGACTGGTATAAAGAACATGAGTCGTGGTGGCGGCGGGTTAAGACCGGTGCATATCAACAGTATTACAAAAAACAGTATGGAGGCGGCGTATGATCAAAGTGTTGGGGACAGGGTTATCCGGACTAGTAGGATCTCGCGTAGTTGAACTTTTGACCTCCCGTTATTCATTTGAAAATTTAAGCCTTGAGACCGGTGTCGACATTACTGACGCGAAAAGTGTAAAAGATTTTTTCGACAAGTCGGACGCTCCATGGGTTTTTCATTTTGCCGCCTATACCGATGTGCAGGGAGCCGAAAAGGAGCGAGCACTTGGGGAAAAGAGTATTGCGTGGAAGATAAACGTCGCCGCAACGCAATCAATTATTGATAATGCGATAAAACATTCAAAAAAAGTTCTCTATATAGACACTGATTACGCCTTTGACGGAAAAAAATCAGAATACTCCGAAGACGACCCTCCACACCCTCTCGGGTGGTATGCGATAACCAAATTTGATGGAGCTATACGCATCCTTGGACTTGGATCTCAAGGACTGGTTATTAGAATTTCAAATCCGTACCGTGCTCATCCTACGGGTCAATCTTTGCAACCGGGAAAAAAAGATTTTGTCCATAAAATGCTTGAACGTCTGCAATCAGGGCAGGGAATTACGGCTCCAAAAGACCAATTATTCGTACCGACGTTTATTGATGATATTGCGTATGCTGTCGATGCGCTTATCATCCACAATGCGCACGGCATGTATCATATTGTCGGAAGCGGTCCCTTGTCTCCGTTTGACGCGGCAACAACCCTTGCAAAGGAATTCGGTTGTGATACAGCACTCGTGAAATCGATACCGTTTGCCGAAATGTTCCGAGACCGGGCTCCAACGCCGCAATACGCAGCTTTAAAAAATGATAAGATCGCATCTCTTGGCGTCTTAATGCGTACATTCAAGGATGGCATTAAGGAGATAAAACGTCAGGAAGAATGACAGCACAAAATATGGTAATATAGATGAGTGGGACGCGCGTGGCGTCCGCTATTTTTCTTAAACATCAAATATGACAGTAACATTTGTAGGACACGGATATGTAGGGCTAGTGACTGCAGCCGTTTTTGCCGATTTGGGCAATACGGTTTGGGTGGTCGGTCGTACGAAGGAAAAGATTGATAAACTCAAAAAGGGCATTGCACCGTTCTATGAACCGGGATTGTCGGAATTAGTAAAGCGGAATGTTGATGCAGGGCGACTTATTTTTACTCTCGACTATAAACAGGCGGTGGCTCCTTCCTCAATAATTTTTATTTGCGTCGGAACTCCACCGAAGCCAACAGGAGAAGCGGATTTAACAAGCGTTTTCGCGGCAGCTGAAAGTGTGGGGAAGGCATTAGTTGGGTATAAAGTTGTCGTTACGAAAAGTACGGTTCCTCCAGGTACAAATCAAAAGGTCTCACAAGTGCTCACGAAACACAAACCCGAAGGCGCAACATTCGCTATTGCATCAGTCCCTGAGTTTTTGAGAGAAGGGACTGCTATTGAGGATACGCTCCATCCTGATCGCGTGATTATTGGGACAACATCGGATCGGGCCCGCGAACTTCTCCTTGAACTTCATAAATCCATTGACGGCAAAAAGCTTTTATGTAACGTCGAGACTGCCGAACTTATTAAATATGCAAGTAATTCTCTTCTTTCGACGAAAATATCATTTGCTAACGCTGTCGGATTTTTGGCGGAAAAAGTCGGCGCTGATGTTGAAAAGGTGTTAGAAGGAGTAGGACTTGATCGTAGAATTGGACGCGGATTTCTTTATCCGGGTGTCGGATATGGCGGCAGTTGTTTCCCGAAGGATGTGAAAGCGCTGATCGCGATATCGGACGAGCATGGATATAATTTTGCGCTTTTGAAAGCGGTAGATGAGATAAATAAACAGGCAGGCAAACATTTTGTGGATAAAATTTTACGGCATTACAATAATGATCTCCATAAGAAGACGCTCGCTGTTCTCGGACTTTCATTTAAACCCAATACCGATGATATGCGCGAGGCGCCTTCTATCAATATCATTAACGAGCTTGTAAAACACGGTGCCAGAATTGTTGCGTACGATCCTGTCGCGATGGATAACGCAAAGCCGTTACTGCCAAAGGACGTAAGTTTTGCAAAAAATCCGTATGAGGCGGCTAACGGGTCAGACGGCATTGTCGTTCTAACGGAATGGAATGAGTTCCAACAGTTAGATCTTGTTAAACTTGCAAGAGGTCTTAAATCCCTCGTGCTGTTTGATGGGCGAAATATTTATGAGCCTACACGTGTAAAACAGCTTGGATTCATGTATTATGGTGTAGGGAGAATGTGACGACGTTTTGGAGTCATCCCGAGTGAAGGCGAGGGATATCACATATTTTAAGGAGGACGTATGGCAGCAAAAAAAGCATTTATTACCGGGATTGCAGGATTTGTCGGAAGCCATTTGGCTGAGTTACTCTTGTCCCGTGGGTATGAAGTCTATGGATTACTCCGTGCAAGAAGTAAAACCGACCATATTGAGTCGATTATAAATAAATTGCACCTTGAGGATGCGGATTTACTCGACACACATAGTCTCTATGCCACAATATCACGGATTAAGCCGATGTACATATTCCATTTAGCAGCGCAGTCGTTTGTACCGACCTCATGGGTGTCGCCTTCTGTAACACTTGAGGTGAACATCGTAGGCTCGGCGAACCTTTTTGAAGCGGTGCGCATGGCCGGCGTTGATCCCGTCATCCAGATTGCCTGTTCATCAGAGGAATACGGATTGGTCCACGAAAACGAGATACCGATTAAAGAAACCAATCCGCTCCGACCGCTAAGCCCCTATGCCGTTTCGAAACTGGCCATGGACTATTTGGGTTATCAGTATTATCAATCGTATAAAGTACGGGTTGTCAGGACCCGCGGGTTTAACCATACCGGACCCCGCCGAGGAGATACGTTTGCTGAGTCGAATTTCGCCAAACAGATAGCGCTTATTGAAAAGGGAAAACAGGACCCTATCATTCATGTTGGTAACCTTGAGGCAAGCCGCGATTACACCGATGTGCGGGATATGGTACGCGCCTATCTTATGGCAGTCGAAAAATGCGATCCCGGGGACGTTTACAATATCTGTACCGGTTCCACTATTAAGATCGGAGACATGTTGAATTTATTGCTTTCCATGTCAAAGACAAAAGTCGAAATTAAACAGGATCCGGCACGCATGCGCCCGTCGGATGTTCCGGTATTGCTCGGGGATAACACTAAATTTGTCGCAAAAACAGGTTGGAAAGCTGAGATTTCCTTTAAAAAGACAATGGAAGACCTCCTGAACTATTGGCGAGAACGGGTTTAGCATCATTTATGAAGGTTGTCGTTGTCGTTCCCACGTATAACGAGCGAGAAAATATCGCGACGCTTCTCACTCAATTAGCTTCTGCATTTAAGGTGATTAACAATCACACTATTTCCTATCTTGTTGTGGATGACACGTCGCCTGACGGAACTTATGACACTGTCGTAACGTATAAAAAAACTCATAAGAACGTTGAAATAATAAGCGGTAAAAAAGAAGGTTTGGGGAAAGCAATACTTCGCGGAATGACCTATGCGTTTGAACATATGGGTGCAGATGCGGTATTGCAGATGGACGCGGATTTGTCGCATGATCCGAAGATCGCACCGGACTTTTTGCGGGCGCTCGATAACGGATATGACTTTGTCGTCGGCAGCAGATATATTAAGGGCGGTTCAATTCCGGAAAATTGGGGAATGCACCGGAAAATATACAGCGTTTTGGGAAATTCTATTGTCCGGTTCGGATTGGGTCATGTTCGAGTCAACGATTGGACGGGCGGATTCCGGGCATACACGAAAAAGTTTTATGTCGAGATACATTCTGAGCTGTCGAAATACAGCGGCTACGTTTTCCAAATAGCGTTTTTACATAAAGCCATCCACCACGGTGCCAAGATTTTAGAGGTTCCCTTTCATTTTACGGACCGGCTTTACGGTCACTCGAAAATCGCCCCGGCAGAGTATATCAAAAATATTTTTCTGTATATTTTTGAGTCCCGCATGCAGGAAATTTTTGCAGGATCTTTTTCCAAATTTCTTGTTGTCGGGGGTATCGGTTTCGGGATCAACGCAGTACTTTTGATGATATTTCATAATTGGGTTCATCTTACGGCATCAGTTGCAAATCTTATCGGGGCCGCAGTCGCAATCTTTTCTAACTATAATCTCAATAATTTATGGACATTCGGTCACAAAAAAATTTCCGGTTTCCGCCAATATCTTCTGAAACTCCTGCAGTTTTACGGTACTTCCGCATTCGGTGTTATTGTCATCCAGACGGGGATAATTGCACTTGGCGTCCGACTCTACGGAGATCAGCACTATTTTATTTACTTCCTCGGGGGTACTGCGCTTCTTCTGGTTTGGAATTATTTTATGTACTCAAAAGTAATCTGGAAAAAGTAGTTGTCCTACTGCATTATGAAACAGATTAAATCATTCCTATTACGATATTGGTCGGAAATTCTCTTGTTTCTCATCATTCTTCTTGGCGCATATTTACGGCTCTATATGATCCGGAATTATATGACCTTTTTGGGCGACGAGGGGCGGGATGTACTTGTCGTCATGCACATGATAGTGAATCATAAGTTCACTCTTTTAGGTCCTACAGCGTCTGTCGGAGGATTTTTTCTCGGACCAATTTATTATTATTTTATGTTGCCCTTTTTATGGGCTTCTCATCTTGATCCTGTCGGGCCCGCTGTTATGGTCGCATTGTTCGGAATTGCGACTATTTTTCTTGTATATAAGGTCGGGAGCGATTTTTTTAATCGATTAACTGGTCTTATTGCAGCAAGCGCATATGCTTTATCACCGCTTGTTATTGCATATTCCCGCTCATCATGGAATCCGAATATCGTTCCGTTTTTTTCACTTTCCCTTGCATATTTTCTCTGGAGACTTGTTGTAAAGCCCGGGCGGTTCGACGCGTTTATCATCGGTATTATTTTGGGGATCGGCATTCAGTTACATTACCTGTTTCTGTTTCTCTTTGTCGTTGTCGCGATTTGGTACCTCCTGCATGCCAGATTAATACGTTTATTTGAGTCAGCTCTCAAAACCGCAGGCGGATTTATGATCGGTATTTCACCATTTTTCGCATTTGAGGTGAGACACGGCTTTCCGAATACGAGATCAATTATTCAATTTATGCTGGCGGGGAAGGATACCGGTTTTTTGTGGTCTCATTATTTCCCGACAGTCAGCGATGTTGTTTTCCGGATCTTCGGCAGACTTCTTTACCGCATTCCTGAGGAGTCCGTGTGGAGCAGCTATCCGCATTGGTATGTCCCTGCGATTATGATTATCACGAAAGCCACTATATACGTTTCCACACTATTATTCCTTTCCATTGTCGGATTGTCTTTTAAAAAAATCCGTGCGAAGTTCACAAAAAGCTGGCTTCATGCAATCGATCAGGTAACAAATTCCCCGGGTTATTCGTTTGACGCTGTTCTCCTTTTGGTTATATGGTTTTTCACCGTGACACTGCTTTTCGGGCTGTACCGGAAAGCGATTTATGATTATTACTTCGGGATTGTATTTTGGCTCCCGTTTCTCTTTTTGGGATTTACCTTGTCAAAACTTTGGAACGGAACCATCGGTAAAATCCTCGTTGTGGCTTTATGGATGTCGCTCCTTATTTTTAATTGGCAGGGAAGACCCTTTATATTCCCGCCGAATAACCAGATATCACAAATCCAGAGAATTGTGCGGGTTGCTCTTGAAAAAACGGATGGTAAACCCTTCAATTTTGCCTTAATCACCGATGGAAACTCTGATCATGCATACCGGTATTTCTTTGAAATTTGGGGAAGGGCTCCTGTCACGATAGAGCCCACAGGTGTGGACCCTGATCGGAAGACAGTTACGGATCAGTTGATTGTTATCTGTGAGACGACCGGCTGCCAACCGCTTGGAGATTCATTATGGGAAGTAGCGGGGTTTGGCAGAGCTGATATAGCGGGCTCCTGGGATGTTCCGTTCGTTAAAATTTATAAGCTTATCCACTATAAGGGGCCTAAAGGAACATAATGTTGTTATCCGTTGTCATTCCCGCGTATAACGAGGAAAAGAATATCAGGTTGGGATCGCTTGATAAGGTGTCTTTGTATCTCGAACATCAGTCGTATGCGTGGGAAGTCATCCTCGTTGACGATGGGTCTATAGACGGATCATCAAAACTTCTTGATGATTTTTCCCGCGTAAACAGGAATTTCCGCGTCATTCATAATCACCACATGGGAAAGGCCAGTACCGTAATAACCGGCATGTTGGCAGCAAAAGGCGATATCGTGCTTTTTACGGATTTGGACCAAGCTACACCCATTTGTGAAGTTGAGAAGATATTGCCTTTTTTTGACCATGGATATGATGTAGTTATCGGTTCACGAAGCTCGAAACGTGAGGGAGCACCGGTTCTCCGGCTCCTGATGGCCCGTGGTTTCATGATGCTCCGGGGCGCGATATTGGGCCTCAAAGGCATTATTGATACACAGTGCGGGTTTAAGGCGTTCAAGCGTGAGGCAGCGAAAGATATTTTCCATAGTTTGCGGTTATACGGAAAGAAACATGAAGTTGCGGGCTCTATGGTGACGGCCGGATTTGATATAGAGGTCATATATCTTGCCAAGAAGAGAGGATATAAGATTAGGGAAGTGCCGGTCGAGTGGCATTATGTGGAAACACGCCGCGTAAATCCTGTTACAGACTCCATTCAGGGTCTTTTTGATATCATGAGAATCCGATTAAATGCGTGGAAGGGGTATTATACCTGAGGTATGGTAGTACGATCTAAGTTATTTTTTTTACTTCTTACCGGATTCTACGGCCTCGTAAGTATCGGCTTGTTTTTCTTTTCGTACACGCAGGTCGACCTTAGTCTGACACTCAGCCAGGTCAGCATTTTCCAGACGATTGAAAAATTCTTTCAACACATCGGGTTTTACGAACGCCCTCTTGCTACAGAATGGTTTGTTGTTGTATTAATAGGTTTTTTTGTGCTTTACGCTGTTTCGCTTATCGCCGTAAAACGGAGACTCATCTCAACGAAGCAATTGTGGACGATTATTATCCTGCTTTCGGTGTTGACCGTCTTTTCTTATCCGGCTTTTTCCTATGACATTTATAATTACATGTTTACGGCAAAAACAGTACTTATATATCACCAGAATCCGTATCTTGTTATCCCACTGCAGTTTACCGGTGTCGAACCATGGCTTTCATTTATGCGCTGGACACATCTTCCGAGCGCATATACACCGCTGTGGATTTTTATGAGTCTTCCGGCGTATATACTCGGGTTTGGATATTTCCTTCTCATTCTCGAGAATTTTAAACTACTGGCTTTAGGGTTCTATCTTTTGACGATATGGTTTATTGCAAAAATATTAGACATTCTTGATGCGGACAAAAGAGACCTCGGAGTTGCAATTTTCGCACTCAATCCGCTCGTTATATTTGAAACGCTGGTAAGCGCACATAATGATATCGAGATGATGGCGTTTGCAATGATGTCTTTGTTTTTTTATATCACAAGAAAACGGACGCTCGCATATCTATTCCTTGCGTTGTCCGTTGGGGCGAAGCTGATGACGTTATTTCTTTATCCGGTCATCGTCTTTGGATATAAGCGACTTTTCGCGCTCATTGCAATGTGCATAGGACTAATCCTTGTGTTACTGGAACGCGATATACTTGCATGGTATCTCATATGGATTATGCCGTATGTCGCATTGTTACCGGACAATGAAGCGAGCCTCATTGTAGCGTTCGGAATTTCCTTAGGGCTACTTCTGCGCTACGCTCCTTATTTCTATTATGGCGACTGGAATAAACCCGTACCGACTATTGAGCTCTGGGTGACTCTTATCCCCCTCGGGTTGTCTGTTATTTTCTATGCGGCAGAGCGGATAATCCGTCATAAGCCTCTGTTTTAGACTGCCAATTTGATCTGAATTCTTCATTTCAGGTATAATTTGAATATGGGGATGAGGCAAAGAACTTGGGTTATCAGCGGTATCCTCGCACTTCTTCTGGTGGGGGCGTATGTTGTGACGCGTATTTACCATCTGACGCTCCTTCCGATATTTACTGACGAGGCTATTTATATCCGATGGTCACAGATAGGAAGCAGGGATGCAAGCTGGCGATTTATATCGCTTGTTGATGGCAAACAGCCGATGTTTACATGGATTATGATGGTTGTTTTGCGGTTTATTAAAGACCCTTTGACGGCAGGACGGTTGGTTTCTGTCGGTGCAGGATTGTTGAGTATGGTGGGTATATGGTTTTTGAGTTTTGAACTTACCCGGAGCAGGAAGGTGAGTTTTTTGGCAAGTTTTATCTACCTCGTATGCCCGTTTACGCTCATGTATGACCGTCTTGCGCTCTATGATTCGCTCGTTGCTGCATTTTCTATCTGGAACCTATACATCTCGATTCTTCTCGTACGATACCTGAGGCTCGATGTCGCGCTCATTTTAGGTATGACGCTCGGGATGGGGATGCTCAATAAATCTTCAGGATTTTTAAGTTTGTACATGCTCCCAGGAACGCTTATCTTATTTGATTGGAAGAAGAAAAAAATTATCTCCCGATTGCTGTCGTGGATCGGATTGGCATTGGTAGCTGCTTTCATCTCCGGGATGATGTACAGCGTTCTCCGTCTTTCGCCGCTCTTTAACATGGTTCAGGCAAAAGACGAAGTGTTTGTTTATTCATTCAAAGAGTGGCTCTCTCATCCGTTTGATTTTTTCGGAGGCAATATGCACGGGCTCTTGGACTGGTTAATCCATTATCTTTCCTGGCCAGTTTTTATTTCGTCATTTATTCCGCTTCTGTTTATTAGGAAATTACCGAGGGAAAAAATACTATTATATGGTTGGTGTGTGGCGCCATTGGTTGCCCTTGCGTTGTTCGGCCGTGTCCTATACCCCAGATTTATCTTATTTATGGCTATGCCGCTTCTCGTGCTCGTATCCATCGGCTTTACGGAATTAGAGAAGAGGATGCCGCATAAGGCCACATTATTGGTGCTCTGTCTCATTATTTTATTTCAGAGCGTTGTGACTGATTATTATATCGTAACGAATCCTGTCGATGCCGCGATACCGCGTGCGGACAGCGGACAGCTCCTCAATGATTGGCCGGCCGGCTGGGGGGTTAGAGAAATTAACGCATTTATTACGGCGCACGCAAAAAATTCAAAAATAGTTGTGTATACTGACGGAACATTCGGTCTACTTCCGTACGCATTTGAAATGTATCAGCTTGATAATCATAACGTGACGATAAAAGGACTTTGGCCCGTTCCCCAATTGATCCCGGATGCAATTACAAAAGATGCTGCTACCTATCCGACCTATATGGTGTTTAATCAGGTTCAGACAATACCGGATTGGCCCATGGTATTCATTTCCGCATATCAAAAGGGTAACAATGCGGCAACAAAGATGAGACTATATCAGATAAATCCTGCGCCAGTGAAAAAATAAACGGACTGCCTGTTGCTTATGAGTCTTACGTTCAAAAAACTCGTTCCGGTTATCGTCATCGGCATTGTCGGAATACTGCTTCTCGTCCCGCTATTCCATCGCGGTTTTATCGTTACGGATGACGGCGGTTGGATGATAATACGGTTAAGCGCATTTTATCAGAGTTTCCGCGAAGGGCAGTTTCCCGTACGGTTTTTAGGACGGTTGAATCATAGTTACGGCTATCCCGTCTCTAACTTTTTATATCCGGGATTTCTTTATATCGGTTCTGTTATTCACGTCCTTGGTTTTACGTTCGTTTCGGCCGTGAAAATTATCCTGGGCGTATCACTCTTATCGGGTGGTATATGGGTTTATTTGTGGCTTAAGAGGTTTTTTAAGACAACGGCGAGTGTGTTTGGGGCGCTTTCATTTATGTCCGGTCCTTATTTGCTTTTTGATATTTATACCAGGGGATCTGTTGGTGAACTTTTGGCTTTTAGTGCCGCCGGCATGGGTCTTTACAGCATTGAAGCAGGTCATCCGTGGCTGTTGTCTCTCGCCGTTGCACTTCTTATCCTGGCGCATAATTCGCTCGCACTTTTGTGCTTACTCTTCTTTTTCGGGTACCTCATGATTCGGAAGTTAATGCGTAAACAGATAGTATGGCTCATATTCGGCGTCGGAATGGCTTCGTTTTTCTGGATGCCTGCCCTGTATGAACAAAAATACATAGTATTTGCACGCTCAATCGTATCTAATCCGCTTGATTACTTTATTCAATACACCAACTATTGGCTCCTCGGAATAAGCGGTATTGTCGTCTCCGGCATTATGTTATTTGGTCGAATAAAGCATCAATTGTTGTTCTATATGTTATTGACAGGAATCGTATGCATGCTTATGGCTACGTCAGTTACTTCGTTTATATGGCACAGCAGGGCTCTTAGTACATTATTTCAATTTCCATTCCGACTTTTATCCGTTTCATTATTCACGACAGCCTGGTTAACCGCATTATTCATTGATTCTCAGAAAAAATATGTCATACCAATTGGCGTCGCGTTTATACTGCTTTGGACGATACATCTTAATAGCATTTACCGGGGCATTCAGTATGAATATCAACCGGAATCCTTCTATACGTCTAACGAGGCAACGACGACCGTTCAGAATGAATATATGCCGAAATGGGTTTCAACTCCGCCTATCAACCGCGCTGAAACGAGAATGGAGATACTAAAAGGGTCGGGTACTATTCATGAAAATTCGCTTACCACTCAGTATATGGATGTTGTCGTTGACGCGAAGGAAAATAGCGTTCTTCAAATAAACATGATGTATTACCCCGGTTGGGGGGTGACTGTTGACGGTGAGCTTGCGACCATTGATTATAAAAATGATTTCGGAGTCATCCGTGTTGACGTTCCCCAGGGGCAGCACCGGGTCATTGCGAGCTTTCGTGAGACGATATCGAGATTTATTGCGGATATGTGCTCACTCGTCGTCAGTGTCCTTTTTGTAATCGCGGTGACGATATATGTGAAACGTAAGAAAAAGAACGTTCAGAAGACCCTTAGGAAGGTAAAAAAAACGGCATGAAGTTTACGTTAGCAGGATTCATTATCGTATTACTATTGTCCTGGTTTCTTGTTAAGCCGATGGTTGGACCCGGATATTTTCCGATGCATGATGATACCCAGGTCGCCCGCGTTGTTGTGATGGGAAAGGCCCTACGGGAGGGGCAGTTTCCCGTACGATGGGTCTCCGACCTCGGGTATGGGTACGGATATCCGTTATACAATTTTTATGCGCCGCTTCCGTATTATTTTGGAGGAACGTTGTATGCGTTTGGAATAGACAGCGTTGTTGCGACAAAAACGATGTTTATTCTCGGCGTCCTTCTTGCTGTGGTATTTTTTTATCTTTTTGCGGATTACGTTTTTGGCACCATAGGAGCTATAGTCGGGACATTATTTTTCTCGTACGCGCCGTATCACGCAGTCCAGGTTTATGTGAGAGGGGCTGTGGGGGAATATTGGTCAATAGCGTTCGCTCCGCTTATACTTTGGGGATTTTCTCTTATCGCCAAAAAAAAATCATCCATAGGTATTGTTGTCGGAGGAGTCGGATTATCCTGTGTGATCGTCTCACACACAATTCTGGGATTTTTAACGACGGGTATTGTAATCGGAGGTATTATTTTATACTCAATCGTCGCTGCAATTCGAAGAACTTTTGATGCGGATCTTGTGAAAAATTTTATTCTGACCGTTCTTTTGGGTTTAGGACTCAGTGCATTTTTTTGGCTACCCGCATTTGTTGAAATGGGCTCGACGTCTGTGTCGTCAATGATTTCACACGCTTCGACGAATTTTTTTGATCACTTCGTATGCCCACTCCAATTGTGGGATTCGCCGTGGGGGTATGCAGGTTCAGCACCCGGATGCATAGACGGCATGTCATTCAAACTCGGTAAGCTCCAGCTTATTGTGACCGTTGCGGTAGCCATCATGTGGATTGTTTCTCTCAAAAATAAAAAAAATTCCATTATAACTGCGGTTGCGGCTATAGGTGTATTTCTTTTCATACTTTCCGTTGCCGGGATGATCGATATATCCAAACAAATTTGGCTGTTTGTGCCGTTCGTATCGTTTATTCAATATCCGTGGCGTCTTCTGACATTTGCCATGTTTGCAATGGGTATATCCGCAAGCTTTCTAATTGCTATGATACCGGAGAAAATATACAGGATCCCGCTTGCAATCTTCGTCGTTGGTGTTTGTCTATTTATGAATGCAAAATTATTCGTGCCGCAATATCTTTACGCACGGGATTCAAGGGCTTTTGAGACAATGGATGAGCTCCGTTTCCGCATATCCAAGATATCCGATGAATATTTGCCGCAAGGGATTAAAAAGCCAATAAATGTATCAGAAATAGTTTCAACGCCGATAACCGGCAGCCAGGATCTTACACTCAGTGGTGTTGTCGATTTGGATACGTATTATAAAGCTGTTCTAGAAAGCAAGATTGACCAGCAAATCCTCTTTCAAAAGGCTGCATTCCCGGGATGGATTTATAGGATGAACGGCGCCCTCATCCACCCTGCCATTGTTCATGGTGTGCCTCGCGTGATACTATCGAAGGGTAAATCGACTTTTGAAGCAAGTCTTACCAATACTCCCGTCCGCATCGTCGGAAACGCGTTGAGTGTTATTTCACTCGTGTTAGCCGGAGGAATTCTCTTGTATGGGAAAAAAACCAAAACTTGATATCGTCATACCTGTATTCAACGAAGAAGTTGAATTAGCTGATCATGTGGAGACGCTTATCCGCTATCTTCAATCATATTTGGTGGATTTTGAATGGTCGATAACCATTGCCGATAATGCGTCGACGGATCACACACTTGCCATTGCAAAAGTATTATCAAAGCGATTCCGCCAGGTCCATGCGCTCCATCTGTCACAAAAAGGTCGCGGTCGCGCGGTAAAATACGCGTGGCTTCATACTACCGCCGATATCCATTGTTATATGGATGTCGACCTTTCGACAGATCTCAAGCATTTTCCGTCACTGGTGCGTTCGCTGCTTCGGGGATACGACCTCGCCATCGGAACCCGTAATGCGAAAGCTTCCCGCGTGTACGGCAGAAACTGGCTTCGTACGCTGACATCAAAGGTCTATATATCTCTCATTAAACTGTTTTTTTGGGTGAAATTCAGTGACGCTCAATGCGGTTTTAAGGCTGTTACCGATCGTTGTGCGAAAAAGATTTTACCGTATACGGAGGATAATGCATGGTTTTTTGATACAGAGCTGTTGATTCTTTCGGAAAAATTGGGATTTCGTATCTATGAAGAGGGAGTGACGTGGATAGATAATCCCGGGTCAACAGTGAGAGTTGTCAAGACTGCTCAGGGAGATCTTGAAGGTTTATGGCGGTTATTCGTCACAAGGCCGTGGAAGAGAATAATGCATGATTATGGAAGAAATTGATATCGCGATCATCAAAAAGAAATCGTTGTCAGGCATCGTGGCTCTGACGTCTCAAACGTTTTTAGTGCAGGTGATTGCGTTTGGCGCGACTCTCCTGTTAACTATTTTTCTGACGCCCACAATATTCGGTATTTTTTATGTGGTTTCCGCAATCATTAATTTTTTACAATATTTTGCTGATATCGGCCTGGCCGCCGCCCTTATTCAGAAAAAAGAACCTCTCACTCCTCAGGATCTGTCCACAACATTCACCATCCAGCAGCTACTCGTATTTCCGATAAGCGTTATTACGTTCGCAATTGCACCGTTGGTTGCGGCTTTCTATAAATTAGATGCTGCGGGAGTTATGCTCTTACGGGCTCTGGTTGTATCTTTTTTCATCTCTTCGCTTAAAACCATTCCGTCTATACTTCTTGAACGTAATCTGGAATTTAAAAAATTAGTCATTCCGCAAATAGTGGAGACGGTGGGATTTTACCTTGTCGCCGTTATCATGGCGTGGAAAGGTTTTGGTGTGACAAGTTTTACGTGGGCGGTGTGCGTGAGAGCAGTGGTAGGATTAATTGTTATTTATATTATTTCTCCGTGGCGGATTCAGTTTGGTATCTCAAAACCAGTCGCGAAAAAACTATTGAAATTCGGTATCCCATTCCAAATGAATTCATTTCTTGCTCTTCTTAAAGATGATCTTATGACCGTATTTTTGGGGAAAATACTTCCGTTTGCCCAGGTCGGATATATCGGATGGGCGAAAAAATGGGCGGAAGTCCCGCTTCGTCTCATCATGGACAGCGTCATACAAGTGACATTCCCGGCGTTTTCCCGGCTTCAGCATTCAAAGGAGATGCTAGGAAGAGCCATTGAGAAAACACTTTTCGGTCTCGCAACAAGCATAATCCCGATTTCTGTAGGTTTACTATTTTTCGTTCAACCTGCAGTCTCCCTAATACCAAAATATGGGAAATGGGAACCTGCGCTTGTTTCATTTTTCATCTTCGTCGTCTCAGCGATAATAGCAGGGCTTTCGACTCCGCTTACCAATGCGCTTAATGCCGTCGGGCAAATTAAAATTACGATGATGCTCATGATTTTTTGGACAGTCGCGACATGGATTTTAACAATATCTCTTATTCATTTTATCGGTTTTAACGGATTTGCAGTCGGTCTCCTCATTCAATCGTTTGCAATCGGCATTGTGGTTAAGATCACCCAGCGTTTTGCCGCATTCTCATTCGTTGAATATATCAAATGGCCAATATTTGCAGGCCTATTGCAGGGTGCATTGTACTTCGTGGCCCGTGGCAGCATGCCATATAATATACCGAGGTTGCTCATCGTCGCGGTATTGGGTGTTATACTGTACGGAGGTGTAGTTTGGGTGAAACAGAAAGAGCGGATTCTCGATATTATCCATATATCGCGGTAGTGTATGAAACAAACTATTTCGGTTGTCGTATCGGCATTTAATGAAGAAAAAACGCTCTCAAGATGCTTATCTTCGGTATCTTTCGCTGATGAAATAGTTGTTATTGATAACACCTCATCTGATAAAACTTCAGAGATAGCCCGCAAATTTACCCATTCCGTATTTATCCGTCCGAATGAATTGATGCTTAACATTAATAAAAATTACGGATTTACGAAAGCAAAAAGCGACTGGATTCTTAACCTGGATGCGGATGAAGAGATTCCGTCCGATCTTGCCCGGGAAATTCAATCAGTGGTGAGGAGTAATCCGAAGGAGAATGGATTCTGGATTAAACGCAAGAATTACTCGTTCGGCAAGTGGATCGCACATGGATTGTGGTGGCCGGATAAACAGGTCAGACTGTTCCGAAGAACCATGGGCAGGTTTCCCTGCATTCACATCCATGAATACATAGCTGTTGACGGCCAGGTGGGCGAACTAACCCTGCCGTATATTCATCATAATTATGAATCAGTTCACCAATATCTCACGAAAATCGACCGGGCATCGACGAGCGAGGCGTTGACACTGAAAGAAATGAATCATCAATTCGTCTGGTATGATGCAATCCGGTTTCCGTTATCCGATTTCCTGAAAATTTATTTCGCAGAACTCGGTTTTAAAGACGGACTTCATGGATTGGTTCTTGCTTTGTTCCAGGCCTTTTATTCTTTTGCGGTTTTTGCAAAATATTGGGAAATGCAGGGTTTTCCTGATCGCGATATAACACCAAAAGCTATTGAAACAGAACTTCATAAGAGAGGAAATGAAGCGAGATATTGGATTTTGACGATGATGATAGGTGAGTCAAAAAACACATTTATTAGAACAACGGGAAAACTCAAGAGAAAATTTCTCAGACTCCACTCATGAAACCAACAACCGGTTTATGCATATACATCGTCATTGTTAATTGGAACGGAAAAAAAGACACAGAGGCCTGTCTAAATTCTCTTCGACGCGTGACGCGTCACGGCAATGAAATGCATGTTCTCGTCGTTGATAATGGATCGTCTGATGATTCCGTGGTGTATTTTCAATCAAGATTTCCGTGGATTCACATAATCCCGACCGGTTCGAATTTAGGCTTTACCGGCGGAAATAACGTCGGTATACAGTATGCCTTAGCACACAATGCGGACTTCGTGTGGCTTTTGAATAACGATACCATAGTGGATAAAAACGTTTTATCTTTTTTGGACGTTTTCGATGACCCGAAAGTAGGTGCCTGTGGCAGTAAAATTTACTTTGCACCAGGCCGCGAGTATCATAACGACCGATATACCAAAGACGAGCGGGGAAGGGTGTTTTGGTACGCAGGCGGGCTTGTCGATTGGGATAATATGTATGCGTCGCACCGTGGAGTTGATGAAGTTGATCATGGTCAGTATGATCGGCCGGTTGAGACGCCATTTATCACCGGCTGTTCGTTTATCGTCCGCAGTGAAGTTGTTCGAAAAGTCGGCATACTTGATGATGCGTATTATCTTTATTTAGAGGATTTGGATTGGAGTCTCAGAATTCAAAAAGCCGGTTATAAGACATTGTACGCACCCACATCCATCGTCTGGCATGTTAATGCAGGTTCATCCGGGCGGCCCGGAAACCCTTTGCATGAGTATTATTTTACCCGAAATAGATTGTTGTTTGGTCTCAGATATGCTCCCCTGAGGACAAAAGTGGCTCTTCTACGGGAGGGAGCCCGATTTATATTCGGAAAGGCGCCTTTAAGAAAGAAAGCCGTTCTTGATGCTCTGACCGGAAAATTTGGAAAACAATATGAAAAGAAGAATATTTCTTAGTGCGATTATTATTGCCAAAAATGAGGCAAAACGATTAGAACGATGCTTACAAAGCCTTTCATGGGCAGATGAGTGCATCGTCGTGGATAACGGTTCAACGGATGAAACAGCCGCAATAGCAGAAAAATTAGGGGCAACGGTCATAAATGCCTGCAATAATGATTTTTCTTCGCTTCGTAATGACGGGGCGAACACTGCCCGTGGCGTATGGCTTCTTTATGTAGATGCAGATGAATTGGTTCCACCAACGCTTCATGAAGAAATTACGAACAAAATTACCGATGCACACGCCGCAAGCGCGTATTTTATTCCCCGGCAGAATTATTATCTCGGGTCGTTGTGGCCGACTAAAGATGGTATGGTTCGGTTGATGCAGAAGGATTCATTGATCCGTTGGGAGGGTATTTTGCATGAGCACGCAGTCATTAAGGGGTCTGTTTCAACGCTTCATAATTATTTTATCCATACAACGCACAGAACACTTGAGGAGATGGTTGATAAAACAAACGAATGGTCGGATTCGGAAGCGAAGCTACGTTTTGACGACCGTCACCCAATGATTTCGTGGTGGCGCCTTATCCGCGTCATGATGACCGCTTTTTTTGATTCTTTTGTCAAACAGGGAGGCTGGAAGGCGGGTACCGTTGGTTTCATTGAGAGCACGTATCAGGCGTTCAGTATGTTTATCACGTACGCGAAACTGTGGGAACTGCAAAACAAAGGGAAATCATGAAACAGATCGTTCAACGATTTTGGGCAATCCTCGTTATTATTCTTATTTGGTTTGCATTTTCCTCGCCATATTTCGTCCGGGGATTAATTCCGTTTTCCTCTACCTATCTCGTATCATTTTTTGCCCCATGGAATGCTACAAACGGAATGCCGGTTAAGAATAACGCCATGCCGGATGTGATAACACAGATATTTCCGTGGAAAAAACTCACCATTGATACATGGAAGAGCGGAGCTATACCTCTATGGAATCCGTACAGTTTCTCAGGGACACCTCTTGCGGCCAATTACCAGTCTGCAGTATTTTCTCCGATGAATCTATTGTTTTTCATTCTTCCGTTTGTTGACGCATGGAGCGTCCTTATCCTTTTGCAACCTCTCGTTGCCGGCATCGGCATGTATCTGTTTATCCGGAGACTTTCACGGTCAAAAACAGGAGCGCTCATCGGAGCCGTGGGATTTATGTTCTGCGGGTTTATGACGACATGGATGGCGTACGGTACTCTGGCGTACGCTATAGCTTTTCTTCCATGGTCACTTTGGGCTGTCGCCTCTGACTTCATAAAGAAATCACGTTTTACCCGTATCGTTCTTCCCGTGAGTGTCGCACTATCATTCGTTTCCGGTCATTTCCAGATCAGTATCTATGTAATCGTCACGGTCGTTCTCTATATCATGTATAAATCGTTACAAACCCGTCGATGGAACGAAGGAATTGTGCTTCTTCTTTATAGCGGCTGCGGATTGCTTCTTGCGGCACCTCAGTTACTTTTGACTTTTGACGCATACAAAGCGTCCACCCGTAGCGCAAGCTTCGTAAAAGTGGAAGTTATCCCCTGGCGATATTTGATTACGGTTTTTGCACCGGATTTTTTCGGTAACCCGGTGACGAGAAACGATTGGTTCGGTCATTATGCCGAGTGGTCCTCATATATCGGTATCGCGCCCCTCGTATTGGCGCTATACGGGATTGTTAGGAATATTAAGGCGGACAAGAAATTTTTTATTACCCTCGGACTTCTTTCGATAGTATTGGCCTATCCGACGCCGTTCAACGATCTTTTATTTTGGCTGAAAATACCGGCTATCTCAACAAGCGCAGCGTCAAGAATTATCGTATTAGTCAGTTTTTCTTTGGCAGTACTCGCTTCCTACGGATTTGATGACCTTACAGAATATTGGCGTTCTAATAAGCGCGCGCCGGCAATTTTTTTAGCAGTACTTTTTACTATTATTACAATACTGTGGATTATTGTATTGTTCGGGAAACCAATGCAGATTGATAAATTGGCAATCGCGAAAAGAAATTTAGTTCTGCCGACATTATTTTCTATCGTGACAATTGCACTCATGCTTATCGGGTCGATGAGACGGAAATATATCCGTGCAGTTGCGGTGACTTGTATTGTTGGTCTCGTTCTTTTTGATTCGTATCGGTATGCCTCAAAGTGGATGCCGTTTGACCCGCGTCAGTTTATTTACCCACCGGAAAAGTCACTAACCTTTCTTCAGTCGAAAGTGGGAAATGACAGGGTAATGGGAAATATCGGAAATGAAGTCGGAGGTATGTTCCGTTTGCCTCTCATTGAAGGATACGATGCTCTCTATCAGGGCCGGTATGCGGAGTTAATAAACGCATCCTCAAACGGCCAAATTTCCCAGGGAACCAGATCGGTTGTCTTATTTGATAAGCACGGAAAATACAAATCGGAAATTCTGCAATTATTGGGTGTACGGTATATTTATGACCGGCTAAGTGACGGAAGGAACGTTTGGGCATTTCCGTATTGGGAATATCTGTCAGATTCATCAATGAGACAAATTTATCGGGATAATGAGTATGAAATACTGGAATATGAGAAGGCGTATCCCCGTGCTTTTTTAGCCTCATCATATACTATCGAAAAGGACGACCAATCCATCATAAAGACACTATTCAACAAGAATTTCGACCTAAGAGAAACACTAGTTTTGGAGAAAAAGCCGCCATTTGATCCAGAAAAAGGGTCTGGGTCAACAGATATTCTGTCATATGAGCCTAATCGCGTGATTATTAAAACATCATCGGCAGTTCCGAAACTTCTTTTTTTATCGGACGTTTATGATGAGGGGTGGCATGTTTCGATTGACGGAAAGCCCGCTCCGCTGTATCGTGCTGACTACGATTTTCGTGCAGCTTCTCTCCCAAAGGGTAACCATATTATCCAGTTTTTCTACTCCCCGCGAAGTCTTCATATAGGATTTATTTTTGCAGCGATAGGTCTAGTCATCATCGTTTTAGGAGTATTGTTTATAACTATTGTATGAGGATCGGCATATACAGTCCGTATCTGGATTCCTTAGGAGGCGGGGAGCGCTATGTATTTACGCTGGCCGCGCACTGGTCTAAGGCTCATCATGTTGATATATTCTGGAACGATGATCAAATTCTGTCCAAAGCTCAGACGAGATTTAACCTTGATCTTCATGATGTAAGTGCCGTTCCCAATGTATTTCAGTCTGGGAATATTATTCAGAAACTTATGACGACAAGATCATACGATCTTATGTTTTTTCTTAGCGACGGTAGCATCGCCTCATCGGCCGCTAAATATAATATCCTGCATTTTCAGGTACCTTTTGCTCATATATCCATCCCTTTTTGGAAGATGTTACGGTATCAGAGGATCGTGTGTAATTCAGAATTTACGAAAAAACACCTTGACAGTCATCTCACTATTCCAAGATCGGTCATTTATCCGCCGGTCGACACAAGCGCTATACATCTAGGCAGAAAGTCAAAAACGATACTGTCTGTCGGAAGATTTAGCGGGCATTACACCGCTAAGAAGTATGATGTTCTCATCGAAGCATTCCGGATATTATATAAGAATCAGTCGTTAAAAGGGTGGAAACTGATCATTGCCGGAGGATTAATGCCCAATGATAGCGACTATTTCAAGTCACTCAAACTGAAGGCCAAGGGATTGCCTGTTGAATTTTATCCTAATTCTTCATATGAAAAACTCCGTAATTTGTATGGTGCCGCCTCCGTCTATTGGCATGCAGCCGGCTACGGCGAAATAAAACCGGAACATATGGAACATTTCGGTATAACGACCGTTGAAGCCATGGCGGCGGGGGCGGTGCCCATCGTATTTGACGGGGGAGGACAGTCTGAAATAATTGTTCACAACAAAAACGGATTATTATGGAGTACGACAGAAGAATTGTGTAATGAAACCAAACGGGTTATTCTCAATATAGATCTACGGGATTCATTGAGTAAAGAGGCGCTTAAAGATGCGAAGAGATATTCAACTGAACGGTTCGATAATGCATTTGATGCACTATTGTCAGATATAAACAGGCCACATTAATATATATGAGATTATTATTGCGCGGAGAACGTTATTGGGATTGGATTTTCATTTGTCTCTATACAATTCTCGTTGGATTATTTTTTTATCAAACATTAATTTTTGGGAAAATCCCCGTTCCTACAGATACTCTTGTTGGTTTATATTCACCGTATCGGGAGTCCTACGCGAATCAATATCCAAACGGTATTCCGTTTAAAAATTTTCTTATTACAGATCCTATCCGCCAGCAGATTCCTTGGCGGAAAACTATTATTGACTCATTGCGGCGGGGGAAGGTTGGGTTATGGAATCCGTATTCATTTTCAGGCACGCCGCTCTTCGCTAATATTCAAAGCGGAGCCTTGTATCCTCTCAATATATTTTTTCTGATGTTTCCTTTTTTTATCGCATGGACACTACTCATCATAAGTCAGCCTTTATTATCCGGTATTTTTTTATATATATTCCTGCGTCATAAAAAATTACATTACGGACCGGCATTTTTCGGCGCTATTTGTTTTTCTTTTTCCGGATTTTCCATTGCATGGTTGACGTGGGGAACGATGATTTCGACATGGCTCTGGACACCTCTCACGCTCCTTGCGATCGATAGAATATTTGAAAAAGATGAGAAGCGTAAGGTACTTTGGGTTATTATAGCGGGATTATCGATCGTATGTTCGTTTTTCGCAGGACACATCCAGATATTCATATACAGCCTTATGTTCTCTCTGTTCTATATGTTATGGTTCTATCGGCGTGCGTTTTCATTGAAGAATATATATTTATATCTCATCGGATTTTGCGTAATCTATATTCTTACCGCGCCGCAACTGCTCCATATTATAGAATGGTTGCCGCAGACAAGCAGGCTGTTTGACGCCTCAGCCTGGAAAACGGATGGATTCTTTATTCCTTTTCACCACCTTGCTCAATTCTTAGCGCCGGATTATTTTGGGAATCCTGCAACACTTAATTATTGGGGGACGTGGAACTATGGAGAAATGGTCGGTTATATAGGAGTTTCCGGCTTATTAATGGCTTTCATCGGGATAGGATCAGAAACTATTTTCTGGGTCGTCATGCTTGTAGTTGGGTTACTTTTTGCTGTTGCGTCGCCGATATCATTTTTACCATATCAACTGCGAATTCCGTTAATTTCATCTCTACAACCAACCAGACTTTTAGTTATTGTAGACTATTGTCTTTCAATTCTTGCGGCTTACGGATTATCAAACATTGCAAAACCGGTAAAGAAAAAACACGTTCTCTTGTGTTTTTCCGTCATGTTCGTTCTTATGGGTATTTTAGGACTCAGCGTTATTGCTCCGAAACTATTCAACATTCCTCTTGATAAGGTCATTATTGTAAAACGGAACCTTGTCATGCCCGCGATAATGATTGTCGGATCAGCGCTCATATTTATACTTACTTTTATATGTTTCAACAGGAGAAAATATGCTTCAATATTGTTGACAGTACTCATCATTCTAATGACTGTTATTGACCTTTTGCGATTTGGATGGAAATTTACACCATTCACAAACACCTCATATTTTTTCCCGACGACGAAAACGATTTCATTCCTGGAGAAACAGTCGAAACCCTTTCGTATCATGACAACCGACGACAAAATATTTCCTCCTAACGTTAATGAGTTTTACGGTATTGAATCTATAAACGGATACGATCCGCTCTACTCTTCACGTTATGAAGAGTTTATAGCCGCGATGGAGAGGGGAGTGCCTAATATTAATCCTCCCTTCGGGTTTAATCGGATCATTGTGCCTAAAAACACACATTCACCTCTTTTTTCCTTGCTTGGTATTCGTTTTATATTATCTTATAACGAACTTCCCGAGCCGGATTTTCATAAAGTGTTTGAGGAGGGTCCTCTGTCAGTATATGAAGATACCCGTGTCATGCCGAGAGCGTATTTGGTCGAACGAGTTGTGTATAAGACGAATAAACAGGATATTATGAATCAATTGTATAGCCCTGAATTTGATCTCAGATACTCTGCCGTCGTTGAGTATCCAGTGGACGTATTGGATACGCCTTTGACGTTGGACGAGTTTGTATTTATACGGGCCTATGATAATAATAAAATTGTCGTTGACGCAGCTGTGGAGCAAAAACGATTGTTAGTGATTGGTAATATATTTGACGCCGGATGGAGAGCAACAGTTGACGGAATGAGTACCCCGATATACCGTACGAATTATATCTTCATGGGCATTCAAGTTCCCGCCGGGCGGCATAGCGTAGTCATTGAATATGACTAAAGTTTATACGGCTGCTGTTTGGTGCGGATATAAATGTAGTAGAAATATAGATATGACTGCGGGTCGCCATCCGTAAATCCGATATATTTTCCTTTTTCAACCGCGTTTTGTGCGATTATTCTATCACTGGCTAAATTTCCCGGATTCGTGTTAGCAAAGGCTCTGATGTTCGCAAATCCGTAATACACCCAGATTGCGCTAACGGCGATTCGAAAAAGTAAATTTTTCCGATCCCAGGTCCAGACGCTCAGATATGCCAAAATAACGATGGCTATATATAAAGTTGTTGAAAAGTAATAGTCAGTCAGTTCCCCGCTATATGTCGTGAATACGATCCACGGGATGAAAAACCATAATGCGATAAAATATGATAATTGCTTTGCGTAAACGTATTGCTTTGAACGGTAATGAATAAATATAAATATCGGCACAAGAACGATCACAAAGTCTTTTATAAAGGGGTAAGATACTTCTAAAATTGATTGGAATTTTATGAATGCATCATGTTCGAGCTGCAACATTCTTCTCGCATGAAAGCCATGGTAATATGATTGAAAATATGATGAATATGCGTGAAGTCCGTTCGTTTTCTGAATGTAATATATAATTTGTGGAACGAAGAATAGTATTCCAATACCAACTGCTGCGGCAATGTATTTCCACGTCGTTTTATGAAAGGGGATAACCGGTAAAGCGAAAAGCAAAATGATCGGATAGAAGACCGCCGTGAAATGAAGGTTGAACGATAATCCTATCAAAGCGGCAAGGTGAATAAAGTACTTAGGCTTATTTTGGGAAACCTGAAATAAATAATACAAAATCATAAGAGACAATGGTGCGATGAAATTTACGGGCCATTGCGACCGTTCCCAGTGGATCAAATATGCCGATAATGTGTATATATAGGCGGACATGAGAGCGATTTTCCCGTTGAATAGACGCTTCACATAGATAACGATTACAATGAAGCTGAAAATTCTCGTTATCCCTGCGAGGATCGGAGATGCAATCGGATCAAGATGGGTAAGGGAATAGACCAATGCAATGAGATAATAGTAAAGTGGTCCGATATACATTCCGCTGTTATTTTTAGCGACCATACCGATGAGCGGATATTTATGTGCCAGGAGTATTCGTAATGAAGCCCATGCATTATCAACCTGATCCCAATTAAACGATGCCCATTTTTCTAAATTATAAAAGGTGAAAAAAATGTGTGCGATCAATAGAATTGCCAAAAGTACAAAATATTTATTCTTTAATAGTTTCGTCATGTCAGTCTTTCCGGTATGGCTTTATTTTACTAGTGATTACATGCGATAATAGCATGAGGTAAGAACAAAAGAAATATATGAGTATCCACCCGCCACAGAAGAAGCGTGAAGTTAAAATATCAATCGTCATACCCAATTGGAATGGGGTATATCTTATGGAGAAGCATTTACAGAATGTTATCAATGCTTCGCCGGATGCAGAGATAATTATTGCAGACGATATGTCTTCCGACGGATCCGTCGCTTATATTAAAAAAAATTTCCACACTGTAAAAGTCGTTGAGCGATCAAAACGGGAAGGGTTTGGCGCAAACGTCAACTCGGGAGTAGCAAGAGCTAGCGGAGACGTTATTATTCTTCTTAATACGGACGTAGAGCCTGAGATGGGGTATCTTAAGCCTCTCATATCTCATTTTTCTGACCCTGATGTGTTTGCCGTCGGATGCCTTGAAAAGAGTTTAGAAAACGGGCGTGAGGTGCTTCGCGGCAGGGGAATTGCTAAATGGGAGCGGGGTTTCTACATTCACCAGAGAGGGGAAATTGATAAAGCGGATACAGCATGGGTGTCAGGGGGCAGCGGGGCATTTCGTAAAATAATGTGGGATCGCCTCGGCGGAATGGATACATTATATAACCCGTTTTATTGGGAAGATATCGATTTGTCGTATCGGGCGCGAAAATCCGGTTGGAAAACGCTGTTTGAAGCAAAAAGCATTGTACATCATTATCATGAAGAGGGGAAAATTAAGCGTGAATTTACGCCGGAGGCGGTTAAACGTATCGCATATAGAAACCAGTTTGTATTTATTTGGAAAAACGTCACAGATCCCGGCATCCTGTTTGTCCACGCGTTATGGACGCCGATTCGTCTAGTTCAGGCACTAATCCGGGGCGATGCACTTATGTTTGAGGGATATATATTGGCGGTTCTAAGGATGTTCGGTATTATTGCTCACCGATATACAATTCTTCCATTGTTCCACAAACGGGATGCTGATCTCGAGTTGCAGGAATAATTCCAACGATATGGATCGAAAACGGTTTATAACTTCCCTTATTGTCGCTTCTATAATCTCGTTTCTTATATTTGTTCTCCTCAACGATTTCGGTATAACGTGGGATGAACCGATCCATTTTGCAAACGGAGATAAATACGTCGCCTGGTTTATGAAACCCAGAATGACCAATGTTGATAAATTTTTCGGAGTAACGATTGATGATGTCCATCCGCCGTTTCGCAAACTCGTTGCCGGTCTTACACACGAATTACTGACTACCCGTCTGCACGTGATAGATAATACGCGGGGTTATCGCATTTCATCCTTATTATTTGTTTTCCCGTTTATTTTGGCCTTTACGTACATTGCCATTGGTCAGTTCGGATATAGTATCGGAATATTGGTCCCGTTCATGTATTCGCTACTGCCGCATGTATTGTTTTTAACACCACTCGTGACTATGGACTATGCAATAGCCGCTATGTGGTTTATCGCAGTAGCAGCCGCTGCCAAAGGAATGAAGAGCTATAAATGGTTGACAGTTTCTGCGATCACCGGGGGATTAGCCCTGCTAACGAAGTTACACGGGTATTTATTCTTAGGTCCCATCGGTCTCTATTGGCTATGGTATTTTCGCAAGCTATTTAATCGTAAGCATAAAACAAAAGAACGGATTGAAGCACTTAAAAAACTCATATATTTAATTGGTGTGGCAATCGTAATATACGTTGTTGGCTGGCCGTGGCTTTGGAGGATGCCATTCAATCATTTGGCTGAGTATTTTCGTTTGCAACTTACGCATGATAGCGTACCGGTTTTTGTACTGGGACAAACATATAAGCGGGTCGGTTGGTGGTATACGCCCCTCATGTTTCTCACGACTACACCACTATTCGTACTTATATTCTTTTTCATCGGCGGAATTTACGCAGTAGTGAAGGGTCGGATATGGGATAGATTGATGCTTGCTAATGCTCTTTTTCCAATCATATTTTTCTCAGCTCCTTTTGTCTATAGATATGATTGGGTGCGTCTTTTTTTAGCTGCGTTTCCATTCGCCTGCCTCGTAGCAGGGAGGGGGATGGCTGTCATTATCAAATCAATCGGTCGGCGCATGCGCATTATCGGACTAACTATTATTGTGCTCCTTTGGATTGCAACAGTTTATCAATCGGTTATCCGCATTCATCCCTGGGAATCAGCCTATTACAATGAGCTCGTAGGAGGTATTTCAGGCGCATCGCGATACGGATTTGAAACTGAATTTTGGGGGAATGGGTACTTAGGAGTTTTACCATGGATGAACGATCATAAAAACGATATGATGTGTGTTAGTCCAACAACGTCAGTGTTTTATTATTATCAGGCGATGGGTCAGATAGAACCAGGGGTTGTGTTCCAGGCGGGTCGGGATGTTTGTAAATATGCAGTCGTTCTTATGCGACAGGGGTTGTTTATACAAGATCCATTTATAGCAAAAGTAGTGGCCACAAAAAAACCGGTATATTCCGTAACCGTTGATGGCGTTTCTCTGGTAAATGTGTATAATTTAAAAAAGTGATAACCGCAGCCACCATGAAGTATTATATTTTGTTATTATTAATTGTCTTGGGAGCTGGATTTCTTCGAATATACCAGTTAGGTCGTTACCCGGTTGGGTTCCACATAGACGAAGCATCTCTCGGATATAACGGGTATTCCATGCTTAAAACGGGTAAAGATGAACATGGTCATAGGTTCCCCTTATATATTGATATGTTTGGAGATAATCGCCCTTCGGGCTATCACTATCTCACAATAATTCCGATTGCTATTTTCGGCCTAAACGAATTCGCCACCAGGTTGCCCGGAGCTGTCTTTGGAACGCTTACTGTTATAGTCTTTTATTTTTTTGTTTTTGCATTATTTAAAGACAGAAAATTAGCATTATTCAGTAGTTTTTTGATTGCTATTTCCCCATGGCATGTGGTTTCTTCCCGTGCGAGCGCTGAAGCTATTGTTGCGCTATTTTTTATAATCGCCGGGTTTACATGCATTTTTTATAGTCTTCGAAATAAAAATACCAGATTCTTAATACCCGGATTTATTTCACTTATTCTAAGCTTTCAGTTCTATCATACACCCCGTGTTTTCGTTCCACTGCTTATACTTTGCATCTTTGCAGTATTAATAAAGAAGGCAAGTATATATCCAAAAAAAATTATTGTGACCTCAATTGTATGTTTTATCGTCTTATCGTTTGTATCATTTCTGTTGGTTTTTGTAATTAAAGGAGGGACGGCCCGATTTAGTCAGGTAAGTGTTTTTGGTTCGCCGGAGACTAGGCTTGTTATGGAAGAACAATTTAGAGAGGACGGTGTGAAGGGAGTGTCGCCAGATATTGCAAGATTTTTCCACAATAAGATTATCAATTATTCTTACACATACATATCTAATTATTTTGACTATTTTACCGGAAGTTTCCTGTTCTTAAAGGGGGGGAAACCTCTTTGGTATAACGTTCCGAGTATTGGAATGCTCAATCTATTTGAATTGCCTTTTATCGTAATCGGCTTTGTCTATCTATTGACTCAGGATGACCTCTTATTAAAGCTGCCTATACTTTGGCTATTTGTAGCTCCTCTCGTGGCGGCAATAACAACTGATGATATACCTAATGTTCAGCGTGTCATGGTTATGTTTCCAATGTTTGAGATTCTTGCGGCGTACGGATTCTTTAAAGTTCTATATTTTATCCCCAAAAGTAAAAAACTAATTGCTACCATATTCCTGAGCATTGTAATAGCATATAATTTTGTCTTTTTTCTCCATCAGTATTTTGTCCACGCAGCTGTACATGTGACGATATATAGGTTTAATGGGTTTAAGGAAATGGTTTTAGCAGTTAAAAAAGAATACAACAACTATGATCATGTTATTATATCGAAAACCGCAGGAGGCATGTATCCGCATGTTCTTTTCTTTATGCAATATGACCCTTCGACATATCAAAAAGAAGGATCTCCAAAAGACCCTGATTTTGGCGGTTTCGGTAAGTTTATTTTTGTACCTGAAATCTGTCCGTCAATTAATGGAGATGCAAGACTTCCTAAAACAGGACGCATTTTATATGTCGATAATGGTACATGCGATATTCCCACAGTGTTCAAACAGAGGAAGATATACCGGGAAGATGGTTCTCTTGCGTTTATTCTTGTATCCAATAATCAATTTATAAATACAACACCGGTTAAATAATTAAGAAAGCGAATGTTATTAATTTTATTGGACTTTCATGAAATTTACTAAAACGTGGGTTGTATTAATAATTATTATTATATTCGCAGGATTTCTGCGGTTTTATCAATTAGGAGAAAATCCCGCGAGCATGAATTCAGACGAAGCGGCGATTGGTTACAATGCGTATTCGATTTTAAAAACCGGCAGGGATGAATATGCGCAAAAGTTTCCGCTTTTATTTCAATCGTTTGATGACTATAAACTCCCGGTATATATCTATTTGACCGTCCCCAGTGTTGCCGTATTGGGTTTAAGTAATTTTAGCGTCAGACTCCTTTCAGCATTATTGGGCACCCTAACAGTAGCGGCAACATATTTTTTAGTCGTCGCACTGTTTGGTGATACAAATAATGCCCTTATCGCAAGTTTTCTTCTTGCAATTTCCCCGTGGCATCTACAATTTTCCCGATCAGCATATGAAGCAAATATCGCCGTATTTTTCATCGTACTTGGAATGACATTGCTATTAAACGGCAGGGAGCGTCCCAAAATGTATATATGGGGGTTCGTGTCGCTTGCGATATCTGTATGGTCATATCACAGTTCACGGGTATTTGTCCCTCTGATAGTTTTAAGTTTCTTAATTCTTTATTATCAATCATTGCTGAAGCAAAAGGTCCGTATAGGCGTCGGATTATTGCTTTTATTCCTCATCTCTCTGCCGCTTCTCGTATTGTCACTTTCATCAACCGGGCTCGTACGTGCTAAGGGTGTGAGCGCTCTTGATGATCCTGCTTTAACACAGCGAAATGCTTTGTGGAGACTCACAGACATTCGCGAAGGTATTCCGTTTTCAAACATACTTCACAATCAGCGGCTCGTGAACTCATCAATCTTTATAAAGGGATACTTAGATCACTATAACCCGAATTTCTTTTTTTCAGAAATAGCCCAGGGAAAATATCATGTACCAGGAGTCGGTCTTCTTTATATTTGGGAACTCCCGTTCCTTCTGTATGGCATTCACATGGTGGCGAACAAAAAAGGCAAGGAGAAATGGGTTGTTCTATTGTGGTTCTTGTTTGCTCCAATTGCTGCCGCACCGACTCAAATGCTTCCTCAGCCGGTGAGAACTCTGGTATTTCTCCCTACGCTTCAAATATTTGTTGCAATAGGGCTTTGGGATTTGTATTTGCGATTCGTAGCAGAAAACAAGAGTTTTGGAAAGCTTATCCTCGGCGTATGTCTGGTTATTATTGCTGCAAATTTTTATTATTATCTACACCAATATTACGTCCACGCGCCCATCGATGACGCTCAGGAATGGCAGTACGGTCATGAACAGGTCGTTTCAGATGTCCGTCTGATGCAGGGTAGGTTTGATAAAGTCATAGTGTCGACAACGCTGGATGAACCTTATATGTTCTTTCTTTATTATTTACGTTATGATCCTGCTAAATACCTCTCATTTGGGGGGACAAAATCCGGAAAGTTTGATGAGGAACGAAATGCGTTTGATAAATATGAATTTCACACATTTATGAAAACGGGCGTTCCTCTGGATCCGCATGCATTATATATCGGAACTCCTTCGGAAGTTCTTCCCGGCGCCATACCACTTGTTACCATTTCGTATCCGACCGGCGAAAGCGCATATGTCATCAGCGGTGCCGTATCCAAAACGAAATGGAATGAAGCGGGTAATCTTCCTCATTTAAATTAGCGTGGTGACTTTTCTTCTTCGTTAATTATTGAAATATATTTTGCAAAAACGCGTCGTTGACAGGTTCTCAACGCTAAAATCAGATGTTTTCACACCCATTGGATAATGATTTAGCCCGTATTTGGAACAGAGTGTGTCATTGTAGATTTCATAAATCCCTCCGGCGTCAGTGAGTCGTGAAATTTGAATATGAGGTGAAGCTATATTCATTCCGCATTTAACGTCATAAATAAACAGATTATCGTTGTTGTTTGATTTTATCGTGTTATCACAGGATACGAATCGGATATTTTGAAATTCAGTATTGCTCTCATGTAAATAAATACGTCTCAATTCCGGCATAGTTTGCTTATTCATGCTATTCGTGTAAAAAATGTATTTCTTTAGAAGATCGCTGCTCGTCGTCGTGTAAACCGTTATTTGTTTAGCCGTCGATCGGTTTAAGCTTAAATAACGGGACAAGACGCGCATATGAAAGTCGCCGGCTCCGACAAGCGGGTATTGGTAAAAATAGGCGACACTGAAGCCTAGAAGACTGAAACAATACAGAAGAATGATCGTTATCGCTGTTGCTGCCCGATACATTTTTGGCATGCTACTGATGATCTCCGAGATTCCGACAGCAATTAATAGAATAAGGAATGGGAACATTAATGCGAGATGTCCTGAGAAATCTCCCTGCGTCTCGTGAAATATGTGAGGAAAAGTGCCTATTAGAATAAAAGATGCTAGTGCGAGTAGTGTTTTTTTCCGTTGTGCAAACAAATATAAAGATCCGAGAATAATAAATATGAAGTCAATTGCATAGAAAAAACTCTGTTTAACGGGTAAGAAAAACTGATCGCCCTCAATAAATAAATACGAGGGAGAAAATATCCTCATCAGTTTTTCCATTAGGAGTTGAATATATACCGTATATTTATTAACGAAAAGCGAAAGAAAAGGAGTCTGGACTGTCGCCGTCCTTGTCGCATCTACGAGATTTTTTATTATTAGCGAGTTCGGAAAAACGAGTTCCGAAATCCGTGAAGTTCCTGACGATGTAAAGAGAAGTAAGAGGTAACCGATCACAAAACACAAGCATATGGCAAACTCCGTTATATATATTTTTTTAAATCGATGGGCATTTATTTCATACGTCAAAAATAAAGCAATAAGTGTAAACGGAATAAAGATCAGCTTCGTTCCTATATAGGAATAGAAGGCCAAGAGGAGGGGGATTAGGCTCCATAGAACGTTCCATGATCGTAATTTTAGTAACAGATATAAAGACAAAAGATAGAAAAACGTTGAAGGAGTCGACTCATATGCGGTTCTGCCCATCACGATAAGCCATGGATTTATTGCGGCTATTAATCCCGCAACTTCCGCCGTTTCTTTGTCAAATAAATATCCGGCAATTTTATATATAAGGATTACGATTCCCATGCTTAATAACGCGAACGGGAGTTTCGCCATAAATAACGAAAAGGGGAAAGGACCGCTGAATGCCAGGTGAATAAAATACGGAAGCTCCGCCTGGTGTTCACCCGGAGGATATTGAAAGACGAAAATTGATAAAGGGTTCCATTTACCTGATATATCGTGCCCGGTTAAATATACGGCTTTTGCGGTTACCGCGTAAAGAAGTTCGTCTCCGGTGATTGCCGTTGGAATCTTATCGAGTCCGACAAATCGTAGTAGGGACGAGAGAAGGATAATAATAATAAGTACTTTATACTCTTTCAGGAAGCGCCATTGTGCGGTCATATTATTTAAACTTTGAGAGAATAAGGTCGATTACCTGCTTAAACCCTTTGCCATTATGTATTTTTGTATACCACGCGGTCGTTGATTGATAAATATAACTCGGATTAATATTACGCCATCCGACTTTCCGCAATTTTGCCGATGGGCTGCTGTTGAGATCCCAAATATCATAGGTATTCGTATTTTCTTTTAAGAGCGTGTAATGTCTGGCCTCGCCTTTTGGCGTCCCTCCGAAACCGATTTTATATCCTTTATCGTCAATTTTATCTGCCGAATCCAGATACAATACAAGTGAAATCCCCTTAAAGTTCGGTTGATTACCGACTGAATAGACATCGAATTTTTTATCTGGATATTTTTTTGTCAGCACATTTGTCCAGTATCTTGTTTGATCGTACGTGTAATTTACGGCGTTTACAATATTACCGTAATTTACATACATACTTCCGCCGACAATTATGGCTATAAGAAGTATTCCCAACAATTTATTCAATTTTAAACATTCGTAACTTACCCATGCCGTGAGGATAAGAATAAACGGATGCAGAAACACAAAATACCCGAAATAGCGTTCCCCTTTATAGTACCGGAGCATAATCATTATGAAGAGCGTACATGTGCTTATTACAAAGAATGATTTCGTAATGATTCTCCGTGTGGCCGTTACAAGTATTGTTATTCCGGTAAGTAGGATAATGATAAATCCGATAATTGTGGTTCCTCCGATAATCTGGCTCCACAAATCCGGCACAAATTTGAAAGCATATGTCAGCCAGCGATTCGGAACATAAATTTTATTTTGACCGTAAAGCGCATAGTCAACAATTCCGCGCAGATTGTAATATCCGATACGGGAATCAACGAGAACGTAGGGGATGAATGGCCATAATAGTCCTACCAACGCGATTACATAAGCCTTAAAATCGGCTTTGCGAACGACAAGGACGAAAGGCACCAGGATGACTAAATATAACGCCTGAAAATGGGCGCTTATAGCGAGACTTATTGAGCTTGCAAGTAAGAACATACTGCCATAACCGCCATTGTCCAGATAATTAACCACAAACAATAACGCGAGAGCTGAGAATACCGCAACGAGCGATGGGTTGGTTATATTGAGACTCTGAATTATCTGCGCTGGAGCAACGGCGGTATACAAACCGACAATAAGACTAAATGTTTTCCCGAACAATTTATGGCCGATCACCATCATGACTGCTACGATCCCCACGTAGGTCAATGAGAGGACGATCCAAGGGGTTAATATGCTCTTGGGGAATATCGCCGTAGAGAGTGTTAACCACGTGTACCATATAAAACCGGTAGTGAAATTCCCGGCAGATGAAAACGGCCCGAGCAGTGGAAGGGTGAGATGTCTGAGTGCCTCCCGTGCCACTAAAGCGTCCCTCGCCTGGTCGCCGGCAAAGGCAAACCGACTTGTATAGTTATAAAACCGGAGGAAAAAGGCGATAACAATAATAAGCCCGGCGCATGCACGATACCAATATCTTTGGATCCACCCGTCTTTTGAACGATTTTTCATAATGTACCCGTGCGAGACGCAGGTTTCCTCTTAACAAATGCAGCTATTTTATTTTTTACGCTTTAGATAAGTTAAATACAGTATCAATATAAATGCCGTTATCGCACTTACCGCAACCCCGGTTGAAAAGGATTGCGGCTGATAGGTGAATGAAACTTTGGAAACTCCCTTGGGCACCATGACTCCGCGGAACGCATAATTTGCTTTATAAACACGTGCAGGCTTATTGTTTACCTCTGCTTTCCAACCATAATCATACGTATCACTGATATATAAAAACTGCGTGGAATCAGTCGTAACCTGAAATTCTATATTTTGAGGAGCATATGATAGTAACGTTACCCGGGAGGGGTTTTGAGTTAACTTTGGTATTGATTTGTAATCATAGGCAGCAACAAGAACCGTTTTATTCGGGTTAAAGCTGTCCGCAAAAAACTTATTTTGAAAATCTTTATCATCGGTATATGGCCGTACATCGCTAGTAGTAAAGTAGCGCGGAGCAGCAAATAAATTTTCATACACGATCCAGTCATTCTGATGCCATACTTCCTTGTATCTCACACTGGGGAACGTGTTACTATTTTGGGGATTTTCAGCCCTGTCCAATATATACTTTACTCCCATTACATCCAGAAGCTTGAGTCGGAATTTGTTCTCCGGCAGGTTGTCCTCCCCGTATCCCGGTAAAAGCTGTGCGTCCGACCGCGTCGTCCTATTAAATGATGTGGCGACCTTACCATCTGTGCTTGCCTGTATTAATTGGTTATACCATGCGAGGTTAAGGGGGTCTGTGCCGTCAGGTGAGAACAGGTCTACCTGGGTGGCAAAATTAGCCTCAATCTGAGCAGTCCCATAGCCCCAAAAACGATTGATACCGGTATGAGTCTTAAGGAAGGAAACCAAGTTATTCTCGGGGTAGGCGAAAAGTTTCGGGACTTCCGGGTTAAATTTAGTAAAACTGTAAAAAAGCTCGCCGATGCAGATGATCACGGCGATATACAGGATTTTCTTTCTATATAGTGATGCGCACGTGACAAGGCTGATTATACCAAGCATCCCAGTTGCAAGGATCATTGACCGCTTCATGGTTCCGATTGCGGCCGGAGTCAGCAAAGTGCCGGTAATCATCGGATGCTTAAATACGAAAATCCATAAAAGGACGATAATGAACCAGACGAGCGAGAGAGCCCTGAAGGGGATTTTTTTAAGCTTCAGCGCTTCATCGAATCCGAAACCGGCCAGTATCGAAAGGGACAGCATGAGTACGAATAGGATTCGTGTAGGGGTGCCCGTTGAGAGAATAGGTATCGGGAAATGATAAAACAATTCACTTATCGGGCTTCGGACTGTCAGCAAGAGGATAATAATTGCCGTATTTAAAAAGAATGTTTTATGCCACGATTTGACCGAGGAAAAGAGAGAAACGGCGGCAAAATAGAAGCCGGATACACCGATGGATAATGTTTTTAATATGTAGTCACCGAATATATTTGATTTTGTGGTCGGATTACCGAAGAAGTCTGCAACAACCAGAAGAGGCAGTTGCCAGAGCTGTACGATTAAGTTGTTAATGATAAAAATATAGTCGTGAGAGACACGGGCCGAGTTACGGAATAATTCTATAGTGGGAAGTAGTTGCGGGGCTGCAAGACAGAACGGAATTAGGATAACGATGGATAAAGGGTTTAGTAGAAGGTTGATTTTTTCTTTGATAGGCCAACCCTTTGCGGTCATTACTCGGAATATTGTGTAGATAATAAAAATGATAAACGTATTAATGAAATCCTGAGGGTGCCCTCCCGTAATTGATGAAAATAATGCAAACATAAAAAGTATCTGCTGCCAAAATAACAGCCTTTTTTGTTTGACGGCACGTTCGACAAGAAACAAAAAGAGCGGGAGCCATAGGATTGTGTGCCATACGGTTGTAAATTCCATCCAAACGCTCGCAAAACTGGAAAAATTAAACAACAGTGCGGCAAGGATCGCAGCACCGGTCGCGAGTCCGATTTCAGAGGCGAATAAGAACATAAAAATGGATCCGAGTATTGGTTGACTGACGACCATCATTGTCCACGCGGAAATTTGGGGAACAATGAAATAAATAACGGAGAGTGGGTAAAATACCTGGGACTGATAATTCGCGAGGAGGGGCGCGCCAGAAAAGTTATAGGGATTCCACAGAGGTATTTTTCCGGCTTTAAGCTCACTCACGACCTGTGTTTTCCATGGATATAATTCGCGGATGACGTCAAAATATTGATCTTTGCTCGGAATTGCTCCTGCGACATATCCGCCGTATGATGAATGGCGCCACGGCGAATATTGCGTTAAGAGAAGGTCTCCCGGAAAGGGCGTGTAGCCCTTTACAAAAACCGGCCAAAAAAACACACAGACTACGGCGATTAGTATCAATATGGGAGCATAAATACTGTGAATAAACCGCTTCATATACTAATAGCCTTTTTTTTGAATGGCATAAACCCTATCTTGTCCGTCTGTGTAGACCAGAGATAAATGTGATGACGCGTTAAGCAGGCTTATGATATCAGTTTTTTTCTTGTCGTCATACTGCCACAAGTGAACCACAACATCCGTGACACCGATATCACGAAGAGTACGTATTGTGTTATCCGCAGGAAAACTTTCAAGATTTTCCGCCAGTTTATTATAGCTATCAGGAAGAAATCCGCTATAGCCATTGATCATCCGTTTTTTGTGATAAGCGGAATAATACACCCTATATGTCTCAAGCTCATACGTGTCCGGCTGTCGGAGCGATCCGTATGGTTTATATAATTGTTCCTCCATGCTGATGCCATGATAGAACAATGATACCGGTACTTCAGCCAGAATCATCCTCTCAGGTTCACGTGCTATCCATTGATATACCTTGGGGATTGATCCGCCAAGAGGGATGGAAACATATGGCATGTGTGATTGCCAAACCTCTGTCAGAAATAAGCAAAGCACGAGAACGATGATCCATTTCTGCTTTGTGCTCTCGAGTATCGATTTTATTCCCAAGGCAGCTAGTAAACTGAGTGAGAGAACGACAAATATACCAAATCTGGCCGGAACCCGCACGATCTGAAAAACCGGCACATACATATAGAGATAATAGTAAGGGAGTTTTATAGTACCGGATGAGAACGACCCTATGGAAAATGAATATTCGTTGCCCAATGACAGAATAAACGATATCAAACCAATAGTGAGAAATGTCCAGACGGCAAATCTGTTTTTTTTTGCCATATAATACATGCCTGAGAGAGCGAGAAGTGTCACTGTGATTGTGGGGAAAAGCACATGTTCATTTACATTTTGGTTTATATGAGTAAATGTCAGTAAACTTGTCGGAAGGACGCTTATATAGTCGGCGGGAGAAGCGCGTAAATGCGTTAAATCATCAATACTTCTTTTGATCTCAGGATTCTCAATTTTAAGTCGAATATAGGGAAATAACACTATTCCCATCAGGATTACAAACGGGATAAGAATGGGTAGCAATGTAATGAATCTGGTTTTATATTCCCCTAGCGAATGGTTCACCACTCTTCTTGTAAAATCCACTGCAAGAATCACAGCTGTGACAGGGATAAGAAACACGCCAAAATATATACTTGATGTGATGGAGAGCAGATACCATATGCAAATAAGAATAAAATCCCTTGCTCTTCCGTCCCGCAAAAATTTGAATACATATAAAAGATAAAGCGGCAGCCATTCGCTGCTTATTGTCGGAAGATGACCTATTTGTGCCAGCCGTGGATACGAAAAAGCGAAAAATAGTCCGGCGCAAAATGATGCAGCAACGTTATCCGTGAAATACATAGACAAAAGAAACATTGATAGTGCGGATAACGGAAATGTCATAAATATTGCGATATTTTCGGCAAGAACGGGATTGTGGGAGATCCAAATAATCGGATTAATAAAAAGACTCTGCCCCCAGAGCGTGTCAGAATATGCAAGGGTGTTCGTTAAAGGATAGAAAATATTCGTATTTACAAGAGCATCAAATCCTTTAAACCAATTATCTGCATTGTGGGAAAGATTCCAGGCGTAAAATAAGGGATCTACGGCATTTGGCAGTGTATTTTGCAATTTGAGGGAATAAGGGGATAATATACAGACCGCTAAAACAGTGGACAATAGAAATAATCCGACAATGCCATTTTTCATTATATATTAGTTCGTTTTATATCTTTACGATATAATACTATATGACAGATATAATTCAAACAGCTTAATGATATGAGGCAATTCTGGTCATTGACGACGGCTCTATTTTTAGTAGTTGGAATTGCATTCGGTCTTCGGTTTTATCATATGTGGGACAATCCTCCCGCATTATCCTGGGATGAAGTATCAATAGGGTACAATGCATACAGTATATTGAAAACCGGCCGGGATGAACACGGAAAATTTCTCCCTCATGATGCGTTTGTATCGTACGGCGATTATAAGCCTCCACTTGCAATTTATCTTACCGTGCCGGGTGTTGCTATATTCGGACTAAACGAATTCGCCGTGCGGCTTCCGTCTGTGCTATTTGGAACATTAACCGTGCTCATGACATATTTTCTCGTTCTTGAACTATTGGGCAGAAGACCTTTCGATGATAAAAAGCGCCGGAACTCAATCCACATCGACGCAAGACATGTTGCCATTGTTTCTTCATTGTTATTGGCCGTGTCACCATGGCATATTAATTTATCGCGCGCCGGATTTGAAGCGAATATCGCGTTGTTTTTTGTCGTATTCGGTGTTTGGTTAATCCTGTCGTCACGAACTCATCCATGGCGTTGGAGCATCGCGTGGCTGCCTTTCGTTGCCGGCATATATACATTTAATAGCACCCGATATTTTGTACCATTAATGGGGCTAGGATTATTGGTATATTGCTGGAAGCATATAGTGCTTCAGAAAAGGAATTTTGCCTTGGGGGTAATCATAGCGCTCATGACAATGTTGCCGATCTTGCCGCATCTGGTTTCAAAAGACGCGAGACTTCGGTTTGATGAAGTTAATATTTTTACAGATTCGAGCGTCGTTCAGACTGCCAACAATAGGATTGCATCCGATCATCATTCAATTGTTTCGGAAATTTTTGATAACCGGCGTATCGGATATGCGCGGAGTTTTTTAATCCATTATTTTGATCACTTTACTGCGGACTTCCTGTTTATTAAAGGAGACGGTAATCCGAAATTTTCGACACAGGATGTCGGGCAACTCTATATTATCGATTTGCCGTTCCTCATCCTCGGATTATATTTCTGCTTCGCGTATTTTCGTACTGAGATGTTACTTCTTTTATTCTGGCTCGTTACAGCGATCATCCCTGCGGCAACGGCACGTGAGACCCCTCATGCACTCCGTATTCTTAACTCATTACCGACATGGCATATATTTATCGCCATAGGAATTGTCGCGCTCTATAATATGTTCGTACGACAAAAATCAAAAACTATATATGGTCTGTTGCTCGGTATATTCTATTTAATCTGCGTTTCCTATTACCTGCACAATTATTACGTCCATTATCCAAAGTTGTATTCCGGAGAATGGCAGTACGGATATAAACAGGCATTGAGTTTCGTGGGCCCCATTAAAAACGACTACAAAAAGATTTACTTAAGCGAATCAATCGGCAGGGCATACATGTATACGTTATTTTACACAAAATACGACCCAAACACGTTTCAAAAACACAATACCTCGTATTTTGATGCCGCCGGATTCTATCATGTCGATGGATTTGATAAATATGTCTTTACGTCAACGTTACCAACAAGTCTTGACGCATCATCGCTTTACATTTTTCCTTCCAATGAAGTGCCGAACGGAGTAAAAATAAAAGGAACTATTTATCTGTTAAATGGTATGCCGGAGCTTACGATATTTACAAAATAAAATCTATGAAACGATCATATTCGGTTATTTTACTAACTTGTATAATTGTTCTTGCCGCGATTTTGCGGTTCTGGCAACTCGGGTCAGTACCGGTTAGTCCTGACTGGGATGAAGCGTCGCTCGGATATAATGCATATTCGGTATTGAAAACCGGACGCGACGAATACGGATCCTTTTTACCTTTAACATTCAGATCGTTTAACGATTACAAGCCTCCGCTCTATGTATATTTAACGGTTCCGTCGGTTGCCTCATTCGGACTTTCTGTTTTCTCCGTCCGATTGCCATCAGCGATATTCGGGGTTCTCGCTGTTCTCGGCACGTATTACCTCGTTGAGATTCTTGTATTGCTCGGAGAGCAGGATAAACAGTCGACAGTATTAGGTGTCCCAGCAGATGTAGCACGTGCATTACCGATTCTCGCATCTCTGTTTATGGCAATATCGCCGTGGCATATACAATTTTCCCGGGTAGCATTCGAAGCGAACCTCGGAGTCACCCTGAACATCTGGGCGGCATATTTTTTCCTTAGGGGGATATACTACCGCCGTGGGTTGGTTTTAAGCTCGATTCTCTTTGCCCTCGCATTATACGCATATCATAGCGAGCGTATTTTTGCTCCGGGCCTCGTTCTATTATTAGTCGTTCTATTCCGGTCGCACCTCTTGAAAAATAAACGGACAGCTATAACTGCGTTTGTCACGGGCATTATCGTCCTTCTGCCTCTTTTGCCGGTTCTCCTTAATAAAGACGCTCTCATGAGGCTGCAGGGGACAAGCATTTTTCGCGAACAGACTCAATTATTGACCGTAACGATGCAGAAATTGAATTACGACAAAGCACATCGCTATCTTCTTGGAGAATTGTTCGATAACAGGAGAATTGAACTTGCGAAGGATATTGTCCGCGGATATCTTATACATTTCTCCCCTGAGTGGTTATTTGTGACGGGCGATGCCGAGCGCCATCACGCCCCTGGGATGGGCCTGCTTTATCTATGGGAAATGCCGTTCATTTTAATCGGAATCTATAAGTTGTTGAGGACTAGAAAACCCTCAAATATTTTTCTCCTGGGGTGGTTGGCACTTGCGCCGGTCGCAGCTTCTCCGACGACTGAACTGCCTCACGCGATCCGAACGCTTGTTTTTCTGCCCTCGTTTCAGATATTTTCGGCAATCGGCGTACTATCTTCATACAACTATATAAAAGATCATAAACCAGTGGCCAAAACGCCGTTTTTGGGTTTATTAGTAATTACGATTGCTATCATGTTTGCCTATTACATCCATATGTATTTTGATCATATGAACACTGAATATTCAAAATACTGGCAGTACGGATATAAACAGGCCATAGATTATGCGGAGGCTCATAGCAGCAAATATAAAAAGATCGTCGTATCAAACGATTTGGAGGAGCCGTACATTTTCTTTCTTTTTTACACGAAATATGATCCGAATAAATATCTTGCACAGGGAGGGACTTTGTCTGATACTTCTGACGGGAAATACAACCATTTTAAAACATATGAATTCAGAAAGATTGACTGGCTTCATGAGATAAAAAACGGAACGACGCTCTATATCGGAACGCCGGCAGAAATAGCTCATGGAACGAACGCGAACATAATGTATCTTGACGGAACGCCGGCGATTAATATTTCCGATAGGGAATAGCTTATGAAACGGAAATCGGTGACAAAGAATTTATTATTTATCTCGCTTATATCGTTTTTGTGTTTGTGGGGCGTATTTCTTCGTGCGCCTGAGATGATAAGCGGTAATTACCTGTTCGGCCACGACACTGGGAGGGATTATTTAGCGGCATACAATATAGTCGTTAACCATAAATTAACATTAATCGGTGCAGAAGCCGGTTCGGGCGTAGCAGGGATAAACGGCATATTTCACGGTCCAGGCTATTTTTATCTCATTGCCCTTGCATTCTTACTCTTTCACGGCGATCCCATCGGAGGACAATTTTTTATGTTTTTATTTGGTGTCGCCACACTTATTCTTTCCACCTGGGCGGGATATAAGATGTTCGGGAAAATCGGGAGTGTTCTTTTCTTGTTTTTCACCGCCGTATCGCCGCTTATTATTTCCCAATCACGGTTTATCTGGAGTAGCCATCCGCTTACATTTTTCGTGATTCTTGCGATATATTTTGTGTACAGGATACCGGATAACCCTGAATTATTCGCACCGCTTGCCGTATTTACATCAGGGTTTACCTATAACTCACAATTGGGAGTCGCAGTACCGCTCATGGTATCAATACTGTTATCTATCCCTATCGTCTTTAAAGTACGGAACTGGAGGGTGTATGTTTATTCGATCGTCGGCGCGATATTCGCATTTCTTCCCATGATCCTATTTGATGTCCGGCATAACTTTATGGCAGCAAGATCGGCATTCGCATATGTGAGCGCCGGCGGATCCGGCTCTTCATCCATATTTGAAGCAAAGCGGTTACATTCGCACATATTTGATTATTGGAATAATTTCTACAATACGTTTACGTTTGAATTCGGATGGATTCCGTGGAAGATTCAAATCATTGTGCTTGAAGTAGCAACGGTATTTGCCGGGATCGGGTTGTGGATGGTGAAAGACGGAAGACTGAAAAAAATTATTTTCTTTTTACTTTTGATGTCGGCATTTACGTGGATTGCTTATTTGCTTCTTAACAATACCGTTTGGGACTACTACCTGACTCATACAAGAATCGGTTATATTTTGTTATTTACAATAGCAGGAATTAGTCTATATCGATCTTATAAAAAATGGCCGTTAGCGAAAATAGGTGCGATCGTCGGAATCGTATTCTTATTTGTCGTATTTTACGGATCCATCTTCCGTCAGTATGTTTCGTACACGATAGATATTAAAGATACGGGAATTTACGATAAGATACAGGGCAAGCGTTTCGTTATTGATACGATCTACAAGGACGCGGGGGGCAAGCCGTTTTCCGTGTTTGTGTTTATGCCGTCCGTTTATACATGGCCCTATGATTACCTTTTTAAGACATATGGTTTAACAAGGTACGGATATGAACCGGCACACGTAAAAAACGGTTTGGCATACCTTATAATAGAACCAGATCAGAGTCAGCCGTGGCGCCAAAATGGATGGCTTGTAACAGTTGTTGAGGGCGGGACGACCCTATGGACAAAGACACTCTTAAACGGATTAATTTTGATAAAGCGCATATATTAAATCGTGAAGATCACTAAAAAAACACAACTGTTTCTTTTGTTTTTCCTAACAATCTGTCTGCCTCTTGTCGGATTACTTCATAGTGGACTTCCTGTAACTGACGATGGACAGGACCATGTGGCACGGATTGCCAATTTCTATCAGTCCCTCTCTGAAGGGAACATTGTCCCCAGGTGGGCGGCGAATCTTAATTGGGGATACGGGCATCCGATCCTCATGTTTCTTTATCCACTTCCGTCGTATATGGCATCCCTGTTCCATTTTATCGGATTTTCATTTGTCGATAGTACGAAACTGGTGTTCGGACTCACGTTCGTCGCAAGTGCTTTGGCCATGTATATATGGATGAGGCGTCCTTTTGGGGAAAAAGCAGCCATTGTAGGGGGACTACTTTATGTATTCGCTCCGTATCGTTTTGTAGATTTTTACGTACGCGGCGCGCTGGGAGAACATGTCGCATTTGTTTTTCCGCCCCTTGTACTTTATTTTCTGTATCATCTCGCTCGCTGCGAAAAAAATAGCCATCGGCTTCTCTGGAATGCTATCGGCACTTCACTTTCGCTCGCGGCGCTCATTTTGTCGCATAATGCCATCGCGATCATGTTTTTCCCGGTTATCGTAGCGTACATGGTGTATCTTTGGGCTTATGAAGTGAAGCAAAAGGAGGTATTTGTATTATCATGCGCTACTGCGCTCGTCTTTGGTTTTTCGTTGTCTGCCTTTTTCTGGATACCCGCTTATTTTGAGGGAAAGTATACGCTTCGGGATATCGTGACGGCGGGGGAAGCGCTTCAGCGGTTTGTTCCGTGGACTTGGTTTGTATATTCTCCCTGGACATTCGGCGTAGGTAAAGAATTAACGAAACAGTTGGGACTTATACAATGGCTCGGTATTCTTGCTTCTATATGGTTCATAAAGAAAACGAAAGACTCTCCCATACGGACAATGGTTATTAGTTTGCTCGTTCTGCTGTTAGGGTCGTTTTTTATTATGACTTCAACATCTGAAGTAATCTGGCAGAAAATAACACTACTGCAAAAATTTCAATTCCCCTGGAGATTTTTATCAATTTCCGTATTTGCCGCCGCTGTTGCCGGTGGTATTGTGGTTGCTTCAATTTCAGATTTGAAAAAAAGTGGCAATTTTCTATATGCCGCTATATGCGCACTATCGATTATTCTTACTTTCTATATGTGGCACCCGAGAGCGTATCAAATAAAAGACAGTACGTTTTATACGGGAATTTATTCGGGGACAACTGATACAGGTGAAAGCAGTCCTATATGGTCGGTACGATTTATGGAACACGTACCTGATAAGCCCGTGGATATCATTTCAGGGAGCGCTGTCGTTACACCACTTAAGCGTACTTCCACCCTTCATGAATATGAGATTGCCGCAGATGTTCCTGTTCAGGCTGTCGAAAATACGCTTTATTTCCCTGGCTGGAAAATCTATATTGACGGCAATCCCACAACGATAGAATTTCAGGATCCCAATTATCGCGGGCTCATGACGTTTCATATCCCCGTGGGGGCCCATAACGTGCGGGTCGTATTCGGAAACACACAATTGCGAAAATATTCGGATATAATCAGTCTTGCGTCATTTATCGTACTCGTGGTTGTTGGCAGTTCTGGACTATTATGGAAAAGAAAAGAATGACACTATCAGTGGCTTTAGCTGTATTTAACGAAGAAGAGAATTTGAATGCGTGCTTATCGTCAATTCAATCCATTGCCGATGAAATAATAATCGTAGACGGTGGATCAAGTGATAAAACGTTGGAAATAGCCCGCCAATATAAAGCGAAAATAATTAAGACAAATAATCCACCTATTTTCCATTTAAACAAACAAAAGGCACTCGATGCGTGTTCATGTGACTGGATTCTGCAATTGGATGCGGATGAAATAATTCCAGGCGCCCTCAAAGGTGAGATTACAGATGTGATAATAAATTCTCCGGCCGGCACAAATGGGTACTATATCCCGCGTAAAAATTATTTTTGGGGACACGTTATGAAAAAAGGGGGACAGTACCCTGACTATGTTATACGGCTTGTTCGCAGGGGTAGAGCCCGTTTCCCATGCAAGAGCGTTCATGAGCAAATTGATATAAATGGTCGCGTTGACTACCTGAAAGAGCCAATGGATCATATCTCTTACAGGACAACGGGAGACTATTGGAGAAAAGCAGACAGCTATACAACGCTTACAGCATTAAACCTAAAGTCAAAAAATGTTCCAAAAACGTTGTTTTCGTGGGTTATCTATAACGTTCATAAGCCATTTGTGACATTTTTTTCTCTTTTTATCCGGCACAAGGGTTTTATTGACGGATGGTATGGTATGGTATTTGCGTATTGGTCATCTCTTCATTATCCGATTGCATATAAAAAATATTTACAAATGAAATGAATATAAAAACATTATCGATTACTGCATTAGTGGTATTTTACTTTATTCTGGGGCATTGTATGGCCGTACGTGCTGATTATGTACTTCCGTACCCATCCTATATGCCCGGAAACAAGTTATATAAAGTCATGCGTATTGTCGATAAGGTAAAACGATTTTGGTACTGGGGAAATATCGGCCAAATTAAATATCATTTAGAGCTCTCCGACAAATATCTTGTCGAGGCCAAAACGCTTATGGAGTATAACCAATTCCTATTAGCATCAGATGCGCTCATACGTTCAGACGGTGAATTTATGCAATTACCGAAATATATTGACGGTGCAGCAAAAGAAGGCGTCGATACGGTACAATTAAGGCAACTTGTTCATCAGGCGGCTGATAAACACAATGAAGTTCTCCTTTTTTTACTGTCGTCAACACCTGCTACGGTGATTTGGTCTCCAGAGAAAGCGGCGGCGACCACTCTGCTCCTTCATAAGGCGTTGGAAAACTCACAGCAGATTCTCGTGAGTGTGCGGCAGCAAATTACGCACTAGCATATGGGTATAGCGATTTCATCAGCGAGCGGTGTACTCATGTGTGCATTATTAGGTTTATGGTTTTTATTCGGCATCGTAATCGGATTATATTTTCCGGGACGATTGTTTTTGCGAACATCAATTCAAGTACAGTCACCTTTCCATAGGATCACCCTTTTTGTCGGTTTTGGCATGGTTTTATGGATTCTTCAGGCGTACCTTTTCGGTTTACTCCATATTCGATGGATGAGCTACGTTTATCTCGCAACTTCCACAATTATCTCCATGTTTACGTATGCTTCAGTTCCTAAGGCGAAGTGGAAGAAATCATTGCGTAAACTTGCTAAATATTGGTGGGTGGTTGTTGTGTTTATTGCAGGTGTTGTCATTCAAACAGTCCAGTCAATACCGTCAGGTTTTATTTTCCGTGACGGGTGGCACACGTTTATAGCTGACGATGCCCTGTGGCATCTGGGGCTTACGGGTGAGCTTATTCGCCATATGCCTCCGAATGAACCGGGTACGGCCGGATTATTACTTACAAATTATCATTATCTTGCCAACTTATTTATCGCTGACTTTTCACGCGTTTTTGGTTTGCCGTTATTAACCGTTCAATTTTTCTTTATCTGCGTTTTTTTGTCCATGATGCTGGGACTATTGCTTTTTGTGTTAGGCAGAATGGCGGGGTTATCAATGGTTGGGGCAGCCCTCGTCATGTATTTGCAATATTTTGCATCTGATACTATTTATGCGATTCCGCTTATTACCCGTCATGTCGTCGATTTTAGCGTTCACCCTCTTGAAGACGGGACTATGTTTCTTGAGAATCCGCCCCGGGCGTTTGCTTCCGTTATCACGGTCGTCGGAATTATTTTACTCGTTCAAACAGTTCGTTCTAAGCGTGTGTTACTCAGCGTGTTAACGGGGATTACCTTTGGTGTCGTCATTGGATGCAAAATCCATTCAGGGATAATGGTTCTCATTGGTCTTTTTGCGATCGGATTGTATGCACTTTTTAAAAGAAATTGGGTTTTACTCGTTGCTCCGATCCTTGCGCTCATCCTGAGTGTTGCTATCTACCTGCCGACAAATTCAGGTGCCGGCGGACCAGTTTTTGCGCCGTTTGAAATGGCGCATATGTTTGTCGTACAACCCAATCTTTCGCTAAGTTTTTTAGAACTACGAAGGTTGATATATCTCCAGCATAATAATTATATTCGTGTACTAGAAATGAATCTCATTATGCTCGGTATTTTTTATATCAGTCAATTTGGCTTACGCACGATTGGCTGGTTTGGATGGCGAATCGCCCGAAAGTCTTTGGGTACTGAAGTCGCCATTTTTCTTTTTGCGTCGCTTGTCGGTACTACGTTGTTTGGAACATTGTTTATTCAACCAATTACGTACGCGGATATTTTTAATTCATATCTTGCTGCGTCGGTTATTTTGAGCTTACTGAACGCTTTGATTTTAGAGCGTTTGATACGTGCTCAATCCAAGGTGATCGCGGTAGTTATCTTGCTGATCATTGGGGCCATGACGATACCGAGGATATTCTACCGCATGCAGCAGTTCAGTAAGGAATTGCAGAACTCCGCGGCCATTATATCAAACAGCGAAATACATGCATTGGATTTCGTTCGTGAGAAGGTAAAGTCCGATACAGTAGTATATGTATTTAACAAGGCTCAGATCGACGGGTATGAGTCTTATGTGTCGGCTCTGACGTCACATGACACGTTTTTAGCCGGACAAAATTATTTAGGCAGGCACGGGGTGGATTATTCCGGGAAACAGAGGCTTGCTGATATAATAGCAACGAGTTTTGATCCGGCACTCGTGAACAATATTCTTAAGTCCAATCGGATCGGGATATTATATGCATATAAACCTTTTGCGCTACCTGCTGGCTTAAAAGGAATCGGCGTTCGGAAGATATTTGAAAATAGTTCGAATATTGTTTACAGTTATCCGTAATCATGGCAATTATAACGGTATTATTTTTTCTAACACTTTTCGTTTTGGCGATATTTTCTTATGGGTTTATCGATCCGAACCTGGTATTATCAAAAAATCCTATCTTCGTCCGTTTCCATACTCCTCTTTATCATCTTGCGTATCAAAATCGACCGGTTGCTACAATGATGTTTTTAATTATATTGCTTCTTCTATTCTTTTTTTATTGTATGTTTCTGCGATACGGCGTTAATTTTTTTTCGTCCAAAAAAAACTTCATCGGGACGATTATTGTTGCAGCCGCAATTCTTGTTTTAGCCTATCCAGCTCTGAGTTATGATTTGTTTAATTACATGACGACTGCGAAAGTCGCCTTTACATATCACGAAAATCCGTATATCGTCATGCCTATCGAAATTCCAAATGAGCCCAATCTTGCATTTACCCGGGCGGCAAACAAATTGGCTCTCTACGGGCCAGTATGGCTTGCCATAACCGCGATTCCCCATTATCTGGGCCTTGGTAATATATGGGGAACCATTATTGCGTTTAAATTTATAAATGCTCTTGCGTATTTTGGTATGGTGTATCTCATTTATCGTATTACAAAATCTCTAAAGAATGTTCTCTATTTTGCCTTTAATCCGCTCGTGCTAATTGAGACCTTAATGTCGGGACATAATGACATATTCATGATGGTGTTTGCCTTACTGGGGCTTGTGTTGTGGAATCGGAAAGATACGAGAAGTAAAGTTCTCGGATGTATTTCATTTTTCTTTTCGTGGTGGATCAAATTCGTGACAATACTGTTAACTCCAATATTCCTGTTTAGAAAATTTACGCTGGAGCAGATGTTTCGGGTTACATATTGGTTCTTTCTCGTTATTTTTTTCGTCGCCGCACCACTTCGTGAGGAGCTGTATCCTTGGTACGCAGTATGGTTAGTATCAACTGCCGCCTTTCTCCCCATGAAGCGTCATACCTTCATATTTGAATTTACGTTTGTTCTATCATTCGCTCTCGAGCTTCGGGCGTTACCGTATATGTGGATGGGTTATTACGAAGGCCCGGGCCCGCTGTTGCGATTTCTGGTAACCGCGATTCCGATTGGTATTTACTTTCTCTTTTTCGTAGTGCGGAAACTTACCCGGAAATCCTCATGAAAAATAACGTTCTTTCAATTATCGCCGTTTGCGTGTTTATTTTTTCCATTATATTTGCGGTTGTGCCATTATTCGGAAAAAACTATATTCCGACGCACGACGGGGAATACCACATCATTCGTATTGTAGAATTTGCACGAATGATCCGTGAAGGTTATCTATTTCCACGATGGGCACCGACCCTCAATAGCGGCTATGGAGTTCCGGTATTTGAGTTTAATTATCCATTCCCGAATTATATCGGCGATGCCGTAAGCAGCGGACTTCACGATGCCGTACGGTCTTTCCAAATGGCACAAGCTATTGGGTATATTGTTGCAGTTGCCGCTCTGTTTGGATGGTTATTTACGCTCTTTGGCCTTATTCCTGCGGCAGTGGGCGCAACGGTAGGAGCCTTTGTCCCATATTGGTTTGTTGATATGTATGTTCGTGGCTCGATAGGGGAAATTTTTGCGACAGCGTTTCTTTTTTGTGTTCTTCTATGCATTGAAAAGAAACGGTTTATTCTTGTCGCCGTAAGCTACGCTCTTCTTATTCTTAGCCATAATATTTTAGCGATGGTGTATACGCCTTTCATTTTGTGTTATGCACTCATCCGGGATAAAAAAGCGCTGTGGGCTATGTTTGCAGGATTAGGATTATCCGCATATTTTTGGCTACCCGCACTCCTTGAAGAAAAATATGTCGTAGGGCTTAACACAGTCAATTTTCGTGAGCATTTTGTACAGATTTATGAACTGCTCATTCCATCATGGGGAACGGAATTTTCAGGTACCGGGAGCATGGGAAATAAGATATCGTTTCAAATTGGCATCGCTCCAATCGTTTGTCTCATTCTTGCAGCTTTTCAGGTTCGCCGCACGAAAGCCGCAGGTCTTCGATATCTTATGAATTATCTCTATGCAATCTTAGGACTTTCAATCATCGGGATGTTAACGGTATCACAGTTTATTTGGGTAATCGTGAAGCCTCTTCAGTTTATACAATACCCATGGCGCCTCTTATCGTTCGTGATCCCAGTCTCGGCATTTGCGGCAGGTTTTTGGGTCAGTAACAGTAAGAAGCAATGGGTTGGCATTGTAATCGCGGTAGTTGCCGTACTATTGAGTAGTTCTTATGTGAGACCGGTATTATATCAACCGAGAAGTGAAGCATATTATCTTGCAAGGACAAATTTTACGGACAGTACTTCCTCAATGGGCAATAGTTTTTCAACTATATGGACCGGATGGAAAGTTTCGCGGCCGTTATCACCGATCACTGTTGAGAATGGCAATGTAATTAGGCAAAACAAGTGGAAATATATGGATAAACAATTTACCGTTTCCATGAGCGATTCGGGGGTAATTACCCTCAATACACTCTATTTCCCCGGTTGGGTGGCTACGGTTGACGGTCATACAGTACCCATTCATTATTTAAGAGACGGAGTAATCCATTTTTCAGTACCGCATGGGGTACATACAATTAGAGTTACATTTACTGAGACCGTTGCCCGGCTAGCCGGTGATATATTGTCTGTTATTAGCTTGGTTGTTCTATTTGGTTGGGGTATACTTCGATATAGGCGGAAATGACCGTATGAATATAGCAATTGACGTTTCTCCGTTGGAATCGGAACATAAATCGCGTGGCACTGGTGTTTACACCAGAGAGCTCGTGGATGGGTTAATAAAATCGGGTAGTTTGCATCACTTTGCGTTCATCCATAAAGGCCAGAAGGTTCCCGAAAACACGGATCTTATTCATTATCCGTACTTTGATCCTTTTTTCCTCACCCTGCCTTTTGCTGTTTCAAAACCGGTCGTTATTACCGTTCATGACTTAATACCATTAGTTTTTCCCGATAAGTTTCCTCGGGGGATACGCGGAACGATCAAATGGGAGATTCAGAAGAGCCTGCTTAGAAAATCCCGACGGATACTGACGGATTCTGAATCGTCCAAGAAGGATATTCATACAATTACCGGAATTGAAATCGCTAAAATCGACGTAATACCTCTTGCGCCATCGAGTCAATTTTATCCTAAGACAAAGCCGGAGGTTAAAACAGTCAGGCTTAAGTATGGTTTGCCCGCCAAATTCATTCTCTACGTAGGTGATGTCAATTGGAATAAGAATGTTACGGGACTGCTTGAGGCATATGCTCAGGTGATTCGCGGCAAAGGATATAGCGGTGTCCCTCTCGTACTAGTGGGGCGCGCATTTCAGGATGAAAAGCTTGAGGAAGTTTTAAAGATCAAAAAGTTTATGAGATCACTTAATATTACTGATGCGGTGATAATGCCCGGATTTATTCCTGATAACGAGCTTGCTGATATCTACTCATCCGCGACGTGTCTTGTCATGCCTTCCTTTTATGAAGGGTTCGGTTTTCCTGTTCTTGAAGCGATGGCATGCGGGTGTCCGGTGATAACTTCTCAGGCATCTTCTCTTCATGAGATTGCAGGTCCCGCCGTATTAATTAAACCTGATAATACGCAACAAATTGCGGATGAAATACGTAATTTGGTACATTTACCCGAGAACAAGCGAACTTCACTTGTTAAGGAATCCCTGACATGGGTAAAACAGTTTACGTGGAAAAAAGTCACAGAAAGCACAATTGCGTCTTATGAAAGGGCAGTTGTATGAAAAAGCTCTCAATAATAATCCCGGTATATAATGAAGAAAATACCATCAATGAAGTTTTGAAAAGTGTTGTTGGAGCCGGACTTCAAGGATGGGAGAAAGAAATAATCGTTATTGATGACGGTTCGACTGATAAAACTCGCCACGCCTTGAAGGCGTGGGAGAAGAAAATTAAAGTTATTTATAAAAATAAAAATGAGGGAAAGGGGAGTGCCGTTAGCATTGGCATACGGGAGGCATCGGGGGAGATCATCCTCATTCAGGATGCAGATTTGGAGTATAGCCCTACAGATTACCCGGTACTTCTTGAGCCATTCAAACACACTCATGTGACTGTCGTTTATGGCTCGAGGTTTTTGGGATCACACTTATCAACAATGTTCATCTATGCTCAGGGAAATAAGTTTGTTACACTGGTCACGAATCTGCTCTTTAATACAAATATAACGGACATGGAGACCGGCTATAAGGCATTTCGTAGGGAAGCGTTGAAGGACGTAACCATTCATTCAAAACGATTTGATGTTGAACCGGAGCTCACGGTGAAAGTATTAAAAAAAGGACATCAGATTTACGAGGTGCCGATATCATATTACGGCCGCAAGTTTGAAGAGGGGAAGAAGTTGACCTGGCGGGATGGAATTGTTGCACTTTGGACACTTATTAAATATAGGTTTACAGATTAAATACACCGATGAAGGGATTTATCAAAAAATTATCCTCGCATGCATTAGCACGTGATAGCGCGATCGTTTTTGCGGGTTCAATGGTCGGAAACGTCGGTTCATATGTATACCACTTATTGATGGGTAGGTTGTTGGGCCCGGCAGGATACGGAGAACTTTCCTCGCTGTTTTCAATTTTGTATATTTTTTTAACACCGCTCGTTGTTGCCCAAACTGTTCTTGTGAAATTTGTTTCGGGCTTTAAAGCTCATGGGTCTACTGGTCAATCAAAATCTCTCTTTGTAAGTGTTACAAAGGCTTCAGTAATTATCTGTCTTTTGGGTCTTCCTGTTGTGTTATTAATTTCTCCGCAAATTACGTCATTCTTACATCTCTCCTCAACGACGCTCTTTGTTATGATATATTTGTTATTTGTATTTTCACTTCTATCAATAGCTACTGCAAGTATGTTGCAGGGATATCAGCAGTTTATATGGTTCAGTGGATTTGCAGCAGGCGCTATAATTCTCAAAGTTGTCTTAAGTGTCCCTCTTGCACATTATGGTATCTCCGGAGTTTTGTTGGCTGCGATCATTACGAGCATTGTGACGTATATATTATACTTTCTCCCTCTCAAGTTTGTTATAAATGCCAAAAGCAAGCCGACAAATCTTACAAAACGGGATACCTTTAAATTTGCCGTTCCGACGCTCCTTACTCTCCTTGGGATAACATCATTATTTTCCACGGATATCATATTAGTGCGTCACTTTTTCGGGGCGAAAGAGGCAGGAGTGTATGCGGCGCTTGCCATATTAGGAAAAGTTATTTATTATGCCTCATCTGCCATAACACTGGTCACATTTCCGGTTTTGTCTGAACAGACGGCCAAGGGAAACGTCTCACAAAAACTTATAATGTCCGCAGTAGGCGGCGTGGCGCTCGTTTCCACGGCAATCACGGCGCTATATTTTCTTTTTCCAAATATAATAGTACGATTGCTTTTCGGAAACGCATATGTGGGAGCCGGGGCGCTCTTAGGGCTATTCGGAATTTTCATAGCATTGTTCTCGGTTGGAAATATCATCTCAATGATTAGTTTGGCTATTGGGAAAACGGGAATATGGGTTATACCAATAGTCTGTGCAATTTTGCAGATAGTGGGTATCGTCCTTGTCCATTCTAGTATTACGACGGTAATTATTCTTAACATTGGCATTGCGTTTATATTGGCTTTAGGCAGCCTTTTGTATTATGTCTCAACATCTCATGAAAAAGTTTAGCCTTATCATTCCTGTCTATAAACAAGAAAAGACAATTAAGGAAAATATTGAATCCGTCATTAAGGCGCTATCCGTATTATCAGTTCCGTTTGAAATAGTACCGGTTGTCGATGGGAATCTCGATAATAGTTTCCGTGAGGC
>CAYLQG010000002.1:0-5123 GCA_964385705.1 uncultured Gammaproteobacteria bacterium | reverse complement strand
AAATTAGTAAAATTATTGTTCGGTTTAGAAGTTCGGGATACGCAGGTTGGCATGAAAGTCTATCGAAGGAAGCTTCTTGAGGATGTATTACCCAGACTTTTAGTGAAGCGATTCGCATTTGATATTGAAATACTCGCCGTCGCATACTACTTGGGATATACAAGAATATTTGAGTCTCCGGTTGAAATCGATTTATTCTCGACAAAGTCAAGCATACAGTGGTCCCGTTTATTCGTTATTATTTATAACATGGTAAACGATACCCTCGCCGTATTCTACCGGTTAAAGATTCTCCATTATTATGATGATGCGAGTAAACGCAAATGGAGGTACGATCCGGAGCTTAACTTCCGCGTAAACATCGGTTAGCTATGAATATCCTTATTTTAAACTGGCGTGACGTCCGCCATCCGAAATCGGGCGGAGCAGAATTAGTGACGATGATGCATGCGAAGGGATGGGTGAAAAAAGGTAATACCGTGACGTGGCTAACCGCAAATTACCCAGGTGCGAAATTGGATGAAGTTGTCGAAGGAGTTAATTTTGTTAGAAGGGCAGGCTCTCAGAGTATTTACCTGTATGCTCCATTTTATTTACTAATGCATGCGCATAAATATGATGTCATCGTAGATGAAGTCCACGGTTTTCCATTCTTTTCCCCCATCTTCACCCGAACCCCGGTAATCATATTTATTCATGAAATAGCAGGTGCAATATGGGATTACATGTTTCCGTTTCCAAAGAATATTATCGGTAAATTTTTGGAGAGGTCTTATTTCCAGACATATAAATCAAATATATTCTGGACGGATGCGCAATCAACAGTAGATGAACTCGTTGAACATGGTATCAGAAGAGACCATTGTTTCGCCATTCCGTGTCCCGTTGTTCTAGACCCGCACAGTAAACTGGAAATTCAAAAAAATATACTGAAAGAAAAATTTCCTACGTTTTTATTTATTTCCCGAGTTGTACGGATGAAGGGGGTAGAAGAAGTTATTAAAGCATTTTCGTTTATTGTCAGAAGCAATAAAGATTCAAAACTCTGGATAGTCGGCGGAGGAGAAGTGTCATATATGCAGGAACTTATCCGAATGATACGCGAATATGGCGTTGAAGGTAACGTAACATTTTTCGGGAATGTAACGGATAATAAGAAATATGAGCTTATGGCAAAAGCCCACGTGCTTCTTCATGCGTCGGTAAAGGAAGGGTGGGGTTTGGTTGTTTTGGAGGCTGCACATGTCGGTACTCCGGCTGTCGTATATAATGTGCCCGGGCTCCGGGATGTTGTGAAACACGGAAAAACAGGAATAGTGATATCTTCTAATTCCCCTCTGAAGATGGCCGAAAAAGCACTCATCCTTTATCACGATAAAAAAATGTATACGAAGATGCAAAAGAATGCAAAAGAATGGGAAGCTTCGCTCGTATGGGAAGATGCGATTAAACAGAGTTTGAAATTACTGAAAGATAGTATACAATTTGAATAATCTATGGGAAACACAATAGTACCATTCGTTGATTTAAAAGCTCAATACAAGTCTATCAAAGGGTCGATGGATCGTGCGATTTTCAACGTCATCACTAATGCACACTTTATTCACGGAAGTGAGGTGGTCGAATTTGAAAAAAAATTCGCTGACTATTTAGGGGCTTCTCAGTGTATTGCGGTGAATTCCGGTACAGAGGCACTTATTCTCGGCATCCGGGCTTTAAATCTAAAGCCGGGCGATGAGGTTATAGTACCTGTGAATACATTCATCGCTTCCGCGTTGGGTATTACGGAAAATAATCTCCGGCCTGTGTTTGTCGATATGGATCCGGATGACTACGGAATATCCTTAAAGGATTTGAAGCGGAAAATTTCGAAAAAAACGAGAGCGATTATCGTAGTACATTTATACGGCAAACCAGACAAACTGAATGAAATTAATAAAATAATTAAAGAATCCGGTCAGAATATATATCTCATTGAAGATGCCTGCCAGGCTCATGGGGCGATGTATCACGGGGAGAAAGTCGGCACAACGGGCATATTCAGTGCATTTTCCTATTATCCCGGCAAAAATTTGGGCGCATACGGTGATGGCGGCGCAATTGTGACGAACGACGATGATCTTGCTCGGAAGTATGGAATGCTCCGGGAATACGGGCAAAAAGTGAAGTATTATCATGATTCTCTCGGAGTTAATTCACGTTTGGATACCATACAAGCTGCCGTTTTACTGGTAAAACTCACTCACCTTGATGTGTGGAACAAGAAACGTCAGGGGTTGGCAGAATATTATAATAAACAATTGAATTCTTTAGCTTCGATGGTTTCAACACCAAAAGATTTTAGCGATAGGAAATCTGTGTATCACGTATACCTCGTTGAAGTGGACAAGAGAGATGAGTTATTAAAATATTTAAATGATCATGGTATTCAGGCGCTCATCCACTATCCAATCCCACTTCATTTGCAGAAAGCATTTGATTATCTCGGATATAAAAAAGGAGATTTTCCGAATGCCGAAAAAAGCGCCGGACGGATATTGTCTCTTCCGATGTACCCGGAGCTAACAAAAAAACAGATAGATTATGTTGTATCAACAATACAAAAATTCTATGACAAATAGTCAGTTTCAAACTATTGTGGACTGTTCAATCGGTAAAGGGACAAAACTGTGGAGTTATGTAAACCTTTATGGATGCAAAATAGGCGAAAATTGTCTTATCGGAGCTTTTGTGGAAATTCAGGCGGGGGTGATTATTGGAGATAAAGTTCGTGTGCAGTCACATTCATTTATTTGCGATGGCGTGACAATCAAAGACAATGTTTTTATCGGTCATCATGTTGTCTTTATCAATGATAAGTATCCCAGGGCGACAAATACAAAAGGGGATGTTATAACACCCAAAGATTGGAAGCTGCTTCCGATTACTGTTAAGGAAGGAGCATCAGTTGGGTCCAACACAACAATATTGGGCGGACTCACAATTGGGAAGAAAGCATTGGTTGGAGCGGGAAGTGTTGTAACTAAAAATGTACCCGACTATGCAATCGTGGCCGGAAATCCCGCACGGGTTATCGGAAAAGTCAAAGATTCTTAAGAAGGATTTATTATGCTTAAACTCGGTTTGATAGGTTGGGGTTATTGGGGAAGAAATTACGCCAAATATTTCGATTCGGCCCTTGACGCGGAATTGGTAGCAGTTTGTGATCTCCGTGAGGATATGCTTGCCGATGCAAAACGACTATATCCTCATGTAAAGACGACACGCGATATCCGCGACTTAGTGAAAGATAAAGTAGATGGCGTAATTATTGCATCACCCGCTAGTGTTCACTACAAATTGGCGTCATACCTCATAAAGGAGCATATACCGATTCTCATCGAAAAGCCGCTGACAAACTCATACGCAACAGCGAAAGAAATCGAGGCACTTGTCAAAAGAGAACATACCAAGATTCTGGTCGGTCATACGTTTCTCTATAATCAGGCAGTCCGATATCTGAAACGTGAGGTTGAGGCGGGTAATATGGGAACTCCTTATTATCTTGAATTTCGTCGCCAAAGCTACGGTCCGATCCGTGATGATGTCAATATAGTATGGGACTTCGCACCACACGATCTGGCTATCACTAAATATCTTCTTGGTGGTACGATGCCGATTTCCGTGTACGCAAAGTCAGAAAAATTTTCACGTAACGGAATGGAGGATATCGCCGTGATCATAATGGAGTATCCAAAAAACGTTATGGTCAATATTAATGTTGCCTGGCTCTATCCTATCAAGATCCGGACGCTCACTTTTTTGGGCGATAAGAAGATGGCATTTTTCGAAGATACGAATGCAAACGAGCCTCTCAAAATATTCGATACAAGTCTTCAGTATCCGAAAGAAAATGAACCATCCGGAGCGTCATTCCGTCTGGGAGACGTATATATTCCCCGTATAAAAACAATTGACCCTTTGGCAACACAACTCAGGCATTTTGTAAAATACCTTGAGGGCGAAGAGGATCCTGTAACGCCGGTTACGGACGGCGTGGAAATTGTCGCTATTCTTGAGGCGATAAGTGAATCGCTCCGAAGCGGTGAAGAGGTGAATATTAAACAATGGATAAAAAATCAGGGGTAGGAAGAACTCCAACATTATCTATCGTAACGCCAACATATAACGCCGGACAGTATTTAGAGCGTTATTTTTTTTCCTTGAAAAAGCAAAATTTTGATAAAGAACAGTTTGAAGTGCTGATCATTGACGGAGGTTCGACAGATAATACGATAACTATTGCCAAAAAGTATGAAGCAACCGTAGTAGCTAATCCATATAAACTTGCAGAACCTGGTGTAAAGATTGGCTTTCGAGAAGCAAAGGGCAATCTGGTTATGGTTCTTGCGACTGACAATATTTTTAAGGATGCGGATGCTCTCTCCAGAATGGCTGCTGTCTTTAGGGATTCACGTATAGTCGCAGCATTTCCGAAACACGATACAGCCCCCGATGATTCATTGTTTTCCCGATATTTTAATACGTTCACCGATCCGTATTCTCACTTTGTGTACGGTAAGGCAGCTAATGCGCGCACATTTAAGGATGAGTATCATATCGTGAAACGTACGGACCAATATGACGTATACGACTACAGATCTTCCGGTGTATACCCCTTAATCGCACTTGCGCAGGGTTTTACGGTGCGCCGGAATGAACTCACAAATCGACAACGGGATCAATTTGATGATGTCCTGTTCGTTTATTCATTGATTCAGCAAAGAAAAGATATTGCGTACGTGCATGGTGTTTCCCTATATCACTACACGGTTCGGAACTTAGGTGATTTTGTTCAGAAGCAGAGAAGATCGGTTGAAAACGCTTTCGTCAGAGGCAATTCCGGTATTACGCAACGGACTGAGTATCTGACTTCTGCACAAAAAATTCGACGTTATCTGTTTTTCCCGTACGCTTTAACAATTGTTTTTCCTCTGTTACAATCCCTTATAAACACAGTCAGGACAAAAGAGCGTATTTGGCTGTTTCACAGCATTATTACGTTTTTATCGGCAGTTGTGGTAGTAGAAACAACCATCGAGGTGGGATGTAATAACCTTAAGAGTCGTATACATATATGAATA
>CAYLQG010000001.1:0-67253 GCA_964385705.1 uncultured Gammaproteobacteria bacterium | reverse complement strand
GGGGCAATTTGCGTTCCAAAAAAATTATTTATGTGATTCAGGTGCTTGAGGGCCATCGAATGATTTTGCCGTAAGTAGCACGGTGATAAAATACGCAACCGGTCGTTGACCTCTTGTATCTTCTGCGTCACATTGTTCTATCAGATCTGCTAATTGGGGGTTTACTTTTTTTATATGTTCCATAGTATCATCAACAGCCTGCCATATTGCGTCAATCGATGGATGAATTTTATCATCGGTATCGAAAAACGCTTTCAATGCCGTATCTTTTGCTTCCTCCGACAGTACGGGAAGAATTCCGGTCACATTCTCCATATTGCGCATAAAGTCGCCTATTAGTCTGTTCCCTTTAGCCTCGGCATTATCTCCTTCTTGTTTAAACCCGTGCTGTTTAAGAAAGTCTGCATTTTTTTCGTCCATAATAAGTAAGATTATACGTTTCTACGGATCTTGAATCAAATTATTAAATCGAATTAGCGTTCCAATTTCGTTTATATGTATATTTCAAACGCATTTTTTTCTCTTTTCCTCGTTGTCCCTTACATCTGAAGCGGGGATTTTTGGGGCACTTTGCGTTCCGATTTTCTGGAACTGATGTAATGATTTGTTATTTACGTCGATTAAAGAGTTGCTCTGCCAACTTCTTCTTCGCCTTTTTGAACTACTGTGCGCAATGCACCCACAAGATTATTAGCGTTGGCTTCATGAGAACTTTCTCCATCAAGCATTTTAAATTCTTCACGGAATTCTTTGTTGCCACCATTCGAATTGTGGTATTCGTATTTGACGCTAACAGAACTCTCGTCTATACCATTCTGACCCCCGGCTGGCACATAAAAACGTTGCCAACCTACATATACAGTGCAGGTATCGCCTAAAGCATTTTTTTTGTTCATAAAACTCCATTCTAATGACCAGCTTGCAGAATCGGCGTGATCAATCGGATCTGTTGATTGCTCTTTCTCAATTTCCTTTGATACAGCTGCCCGCCAGCCCATTGCGTCATTCAACTGTGTAAGAGTGGAGGAAATAAGTGGATCAAAATATGTAAATAATAATTTATGTTTTTCCTTTGCGTCAGCGCGAAGGTTTTTTTTCCGTTCTTTTTCGGATAACTGTGCATCTTGTCTAACATGTTGCAAATCTTTAAATGGATTTTCCTGAGACGCTGTCATACACCGGAATTATATCAAACCAGGTCAATTTTACATATTTAACCTCAAAGGAATGTTCCAATTCCGTCCCGACGGGAGTACCCTTTAGCCTTCGAACTGTTTGTTTCCCGTTAGACCGCCGGAGTTCAAAGCCTGGGTCGTGGTTTCTGTGGATTTCAACACCGAACTTTGTGTAAGCTCTAGGAGTCTGTATTTACGGGTAATCTCGCCACTTGTGTCAAAAAATTGTCCACTTTTCATAATACTAAGCAAATGTTCAAGTATGTCACTCTTGACCGTTGGCCGGGATAAAGGAATATTATATGAATCAGTCGAATGCTGAACAGGATTACCCGCCCCAAAAAATATGGCATATTCGGATCCTTCATGTGTAGGATATAGTGCTGGTGGATCATAGGGATTACTATATGAAGTACGACGTAACCATGCGGCAATCCTATTCGTTCCATTATATTGTTCACCCCATGAGATCGTGATACCGGTATCCGATATATCGCAGCTTGGAAAGTCACCAGAATATTCCCGCACTTGATAAGACAAGTCACCTGCGTCAAACGGCCTCCATGCCAAATATATTTTTGCTTTATCATCGGGATATACTTCTTTTATTTTAAAAAAAGCTGGAGCAACGTAGGGTACGAGATTCTTCATTTTCCAGGCCAAAAGATCCACGGTTGCATCGGCAAGTTGATTACACTTGAGCTCTCGGATATTGAAGGCCTCCTGTTTCTGTCTCTTCATTTCAAGTAGTTGATGTTCAAATTCGTATAACTTCATAGGAATATTATACTCCGGACCGTCAAAACAGCACAAACTCAAGACCTCAAAAAAATATTTTGGTTAAATTCAATAGTTGAGACTATAACCGTTCCGATTCCGCCCGATAGGTACGTTTCATTTATCCTATAATATTGACACAATTTTCCCCTGACTGTATAATCCCATTCAATACTCATTCTTGCCGTAGATAAATTACGCATATGCATGCCGAAATGTTACGGGACCCGTCATTCGAAATTAAGTTACCTGCCATTGGGGAGTCCTTAGGGAACAGAACTACCACTTTGATCTTAGACAGAGAAGGATGATGGTGTAATATCCCTTGTGCGAGTGACACGACGACACTACTCAATCTGGCGCATGACTACGTTAAACCACGAATCGTAGCAGAAATTCAACGACTTGAGCAAATTCGGACGATACTGCATGAATCGACTGACACGGATAAAAATACAGTATTAGGAGTAGGATTGTTCTTTTATGAGCCGCCTGATTCGGGAATGTTCGAACAGGAGGAGTGGAAAGGGGGATTAGTTCAATCCATGAAATCCGCTGGTGTAGATATCCAAAATATTCCACCTCAACTGGCTCCCTCGGTACACCCCTTACAAGACGATTTTTTAACTTATGAAACCGATCCTTTGGATTATTCTGAAGTACATGATTTACTAACGACAACGTTCGTACTCTGCCCGGCTCTTAGCCGTTTCAAACCCGGTTATCTTTCAGGTGAAAGTCTGGGAATAGGGTATCAGGCAGCAATAGCAATAGACGGCGCTGTCCTTCTCGGTCTCCTTCAGGAGGATGAAATCATGGTGGATAGAGATAATCCGGAACGTACACGAGTGTTTGGAGGATCTATCCATCGAGCTGTTAAAAAGTTGCTTGAATAATGCGCGACGGTGATTTATTTGTATTTCTACCACTTAGTTGTCTTCTAGCCATCTGAAGCGGGGATTGAGTCGAAGAAAGAAATTGCTTCTAGTCAATTTATATGTCTTGTATCTTACAAAAAAAGACAAATTCCTCTTTCATGTTGTATCATAACCAGATGAAGCGGGAAATTTTGTTAGGCGGGAAAAAAGTTTCCTACACGATCCGTGTGAGCAACAGGGCGCGGTATATGCGGCTCACCGTCGGCATCACCGAGGGACTTATCGTCACCATCCCGTCGCGGTGGCACGAACGGTTTATTGAGGGGTTCCTTCGGCAGAAATCCTCGTGGATTTTACGGCAGCTTGAAAAAGTTTCAAAAATGGAAGGGAAAATCATTATTAAACACTCCAAGCGTGAATACGAAGCGAACAAGCAAAAGGTCTTGAGCCTCATTACGACGCGTTTACAATTTTTTAACTCTCTCTACAAACATACATATCACCGGGTAAGCGTCAGGAACCAAACATCCCTGTGGGGGAGTTGTACGCGGAGCGGCAATTTGCAATTTAACTATAAACTCATGTACCTGCCGCCGCGGTCCATTGATTACGTTATCGTCCACGAACTCTGCCACCTCAAGGAGCATAATCATTCCGAACGGTTTTGGCGGCTTGTCGCGCGCATGATTCCGGATTATAAGGCAATACGGAAATCACTTCACCAGTATGTGATGCAGGAAGGATAATGTGTTCCATCAATTGCCCTCGGAATTTTGACTGTTTGTATTTATTCATAAATCATATTAGAATCTATTGACTAACAGCCTCAATATGCAAACAACAATCACATGTCCATACTGCAAAAAATCGATTGAACTCTCTGACGCTCTCACGCATCAGATCAAGGATAAGAAACTGGAAGAGCTCAGTGAAAAGCACGCCGAAGAACTCGAAGAGATGAAGATAAAATTGGAGGCGGCGCAGAATACCGAACTTGAGCTCCGGAAACAAAAAAATAAACTTGATGAGGAAAAACGGACATTTGAACTGGATAAGCAGCGGCAGCTCGATAGTGAGCGCGAAAAGATCCGGCAAAAAACACTCGAGGAAGCGTCGGAATCCCAAAGGCTCAAGGAAAAGGAAAAAGACAAAGTCATCGAAGATCTCAAGAAGTCGCTTGAAGATGCGCAGAGGAAAGCGACCCAGGGATCGCAGCAGCTCCAAGGTGAAGTACAGGAGTTGGATCTTGAGAATACATTCAAACGGGAATTCCCGGGCGACACAATTGAGCCGATCGGTAAGGGAGTACTCGGCGCCGATATCCGCCAGATCGTCAGGAGCCCGCGGGGAATGGATTGCGGGCGAATTCTCTGGGAATCGAAACGGACGAAAGCGTGGAGCGACGGGTGGATTACGAAACTTAAGGAAGATTTGCGAAATGACAAATCAAACATCCCTGCAATAATTTCCGATGTGCTCCCTGAGGAAATTAAAACGGGAATCGGGTTGAAGGACGGGGTGTGGGTGGCTCGTACGCAACTGGCTATTCCCTTAGCCATGCTTCTCCGGAAGACGCTCCTTGATGCGGCTCGCCAGCGGATGATAAGTGAAAACAAACAGTCAAAAGCAGAGGAATTGTACGGGTATATCACGAGCCATGAATTTGCCCAGCAGGTGGAATCGATGATCGAGACATATAACGAGATGCAGGTACAAATTACAAAAGAACGGACAGCATACGAACGGAATTGGAAACAACGTGAAGCTCAGGTGACACGATTATTAAGCGGTGTTGCCGGTATTTACGGAAGTATGCAGGGGATAGCAGGCCCAGCTTTACCGACGATTAAGAATTTAGAATTGACTGACGGTAACACCCAAGAATAATTGGTGGGTCCTGGCAACCGTGAATCCCAACGATTTCCTCGTTCTTCATCTGGCTTACGGTGTTTATCAAATCTCTTGACCACATGATTACCTTCCGGTTATATTCGGCGATATTGAAGCATTCATTGCGAACTGCGGGATCGTTGGGTCCCTCGCGGTTGCCACCCACTCATTTTCGATGCGACTGTTCCCATGGGAATATGTTTCTCCCGAAGAATCCTCCCACAGATGCTGATCGGTAAACCGGCTGAAATAATTGAAGCCCATCAATAATTCCATCAACTGAAAGATCCAGTAATTCGAGGGCGCGCTTCTGAATGATTTTTTTGGACCTTGTTTCCGTATCAAATGTCTCGATATTGATGGAGAGAGGGTCGGGAAGTCCTATGACGTAACTTACTTCTATCTGGATTTTTTTCGCGAAACCTTCAGCAATCAACCGTTTAGCGACGAATCTTGCGCCTACCGCTCCCGCTAAATCTACTTTTGTCGGATCTTTCCCGTTGAATCCTCCGCCGCCATGAGCAAATCGGCCTCCATATGAGTCAACGATTATTTTCCGGTTTGTGGTGCCGGCATCCGCAAGCGGACCGTAAATAGTCCAGGGACCTGCGCCGTTAACGATGATTTGCTCCTTCGGATTTGTCACGGTAAATCCGTGGATTTCCAGTAAGGGTGTAACAATATTCCGTATGACGTCACTTCGCAATTGTTTTAATGTAACACCTTCTTTGTGAGAGGCGGCAATGATAATTTTATGGATACCGACAGGCTTTCCGTTTTTATAAAGAATAACCGCCTGAGCTTTTCCGTCCGGACGTAAATACGGTAATTTTGTTTTTTGCATTTTTGTATATGCAAGGGTAAGATCATGTGCGATGACAATCGGCATAGGCATAAATTGCGGATTTTCGTCAACCGCTCCACCGAACATGAGCCCCTGATCACCGGCGCCGGTTCTTTTTTTTGTTACTCCACAGTTGATATCGGCGGATTGTTCTGTGATCCGGATAATTAATTCCCTTAATTTTGAGTGAAATCCTGCTTTCGGATCGGTATAGCCGATTTCTGCAATCGTTCGACGCGCAATGTCCGCATAATGAAGTGTTATACCTTTGGGGAGCGTGACTTCTCCGAATATCATAAGCGTTCCGCCGCTCCTATTCCCCTTTGCCGATACTTCGATTGCGACGCGGGGCCGCACATGGAGAGGGTGGCAGGCGATAATAGCCTGATCTAATATTTCCGCGGCAATTTGGTCGCAAATTTTATCCGGATGTCCGGCAGTGACCGATTCAGATACGTGCAATTGTGTTTTCATACCCATCAAAAAATCCGCACTATTGCGGATAATAAAGAAAGAATAATGGTTTTTATCACGTGAGTGATCATATCGATTCCGTCAACTGACGGACTAGCTGAAGCACCGTATCCTTCGACTTTGCTCAGGATCGGTTGCTGGATGGGTCAACAGGCTAGTGCCTTCGCCACCCTCTTGATATTCTTGATTTATCCTACGCTTGGAAAATATTTATGTCAATAGAACCCGATCAGGATTTGGAGCCTTTAGGTACCAAACTCCAATTATTATTGTATTCCGTGATGAGTGCAATTAAATTACTTACAAACGGTTGCCGGGCAAGCATGGTGTCGTAAAGCGTCGTTAAAATTTCCTGTTGCCGGATAAGAATTTTTTGCCAGCCCTCATTGTACTGTGCGTCACCGACATGATTGGTCAGCCGTTCTTTCGTGAGGGCGATCTGATTATCTACATCGGTTAATAATGCTTTATATTGGGCAACATCTTCCTGCTTGTATCCCAAGTATTGCGCGGGTGTCGCTGGGATGGCAAAAATCTGAACGACCACCGTTACGTAATATCCGTTGAATCTATCGGTCGCGAGCGCGACACCGGTTTCCTGAAGGTCGGGGTTAAGAAGGTTTACCCGGTGATAGGTACTGCTCATAAACCCGTTTACGAATGCTGCTGCAGAATTTTCTCCCATGCCGATATTTTCCGAAGCATAGGTGAACGGATAATGAAGCATTGGGAGAACCGTATCAAGCTGGATATGTTCATACGGATCGCGGTGGGCAAAATTATTATATTTAAAAATGACATTGACCCGCATCTCGGCTGCTTTCGTCAGTACAGCATTCTCCCGAAGCGGCGGACTTCCGCGTTTCATCCGTTCATTGTTGATGTAGGTGATGATATCGGTGGGATCAATCGTCTCCGCTCCCAATACCGGTGACTCGATATGTTCTGCAATATAGGGAGAGGGTGGGAAGTAAACGACGGGTGTTTTCGGAACGGCTAATTTAGATAATACGTGAAGCGAAGTTGATTGGGGATAAAGTATATGAGATCCGATTGCTACCAGAGTGAAACAGATAACGGCAAGGATAACGTATGTTTTTATGAAAATATTTTTTTGAACTCGTTTGCGCTTCTTTCGAACCATATTAAAAAAGTTTGAGTTCAGCAATCATATTCTCTTCGGATTTTCGTATCGTAAAATTCCGTTTCTTCATCATAGTAAGCATTTTTTCATTGTCAGGAAGTACGTATGCATAGATTTTCTTTATTCTCCGGTCCTTCGCTATCTCAAGACTATAATCCATAAGCAAACTCCCCAGTCCTTCATGCTGCCACGGGTCCGCGATAACAATGGCAAATTCGGCATCCTCTCCGTACGGATCTGCGATGAGCCGTGTGACGCCAAGCATCTGCTTTTTCCCGAGATTATTTTGCTCGGCGATTATAGCGATCTCCCGATCGTAATCGATTTGCGTATACCGGATGAGGAGTTGGTGGGTTATATCCTTAATCCTTGTAAAAAACCGCAATCGCTGGGTTTCCTCGGAAAAATGGGTAAACATTTCGGCTTCGAGTGGTTCATCCTCCGGTCGTATGGGTCGGAGTGTGATATCTTGGCCGGACTTCAACGTCACCGATTTTATATATTTGGACGGATACGGGGAGATTACCAGATGACTGTACGGACGGATCGGGGAGTGGACAATCCCTTCGTCAAGGATGATTTTAGCATCCAAAACCATACCTCCTTTTTCGTCAATACCGAACGGGTTGATGTCGATTTCTTTGATTTCAGGAAAATCCATGACGAGGTAAGAAAACTTATATAACAAAAACTGAATTTCACTTATATCAACGCCGGGTGCACCGCGGAAACCGGAGAGGAGTTTATAAATTTTTGTCTTGGTGATCATCCGCATCGCAAGAGCCATATTCAAAGGCGGAAGTCCGACGGTTACGTCATTGTAAAGTTCGACCGCGATGCCACCCATACCGAACACAATCGCCGGTCCGAAAATTCTGTCTTTTTTACATCCGATAAACAGTTCATATTTTTTTGTGTATATGGGTTCTACTAATACACCGGTAATTTCCGCATTCGGGGCGTGGGTTTTAGCGGAATTGATGATTGTGTCGTATGCCTTTTTTGCTTCGTCTTTTGACTGTATATTCAGGATGACGCCGCCGACATCAATTTTATGAAGAATGTTAGGAGATATTATTTTCATCGCAACAGGAAATCCAAGGGATGCCGCTTTCTCTGCGGCATCGTCGGGTGAGGTGGATAAAAACGATAGCGGGATCGGCATATCATAGTTAGCAAGCATTTGCTTTGCTTCCAGTTCCGTTAAGACGTACCGCTCCTCGGAAACGGCGTGTTTAATAATTTCGCGATTTAGATCCGTTTTCGGGGTAAATGCGTGAGGCGTTGTGGCGGGCGTCTCGTAGAGGAGCTCGACATTTTTCGCATATGTATAAAGATTGATAAAACTCTGTATGGCTTTTTCCGGAGTCTCATAGGTGGGGATGTGCGCGTTCATTAACAGATTTTTCCCTTCAAGGACGTCATCTTCGCCCAGGAATGACGTCAATATAGTTTTTTGATTCCTCCCTGCAATATCAATAATTTCTTTTGCAACCGATGTCGGGTGGGTCATGGCCTGCGGAGTCAGAAGTGTAAGAACCGCATCAACCGATGGGTCGTGAAGAACCGTTTCAATCGCTTGTTTATACCGGAGCGCATCGGCGTCTCCCAAGACGTCAACCGGATTCCCGTGGCTCCAGGCTGAGGGGAGTTTTGCATCAAGGGCGTTCATCGTATCTTTTGAAAACTGCGCAAGCTCCCCATTATTTTCCATTAAGAAGTCAGTGGCTATAACCCCCGGTCCGCCAGCGTTTGTGACAATCGCAAGTTTATTGCCGGTCGGCCGGCGCTGGGTCGCGAGCACTTCCGCGCAGTCAAATAGTTCCCCGATTGTGTTAACCCGGAGCATGCCGGCTCTCGCAAATGCGGCATTGAATATTTCGTCATTGCCCGCAAGACTTCCGGTGTGCGAATGTGCAGCACGTGCGCCTTCCTGACTTTTCCCCGCTTTGAGTGCGATAATAGGTTTCGTCCGTGCGTATGCCCGTGTGGCACTTAAAAATTTTCGTGCGTTATCGAGCGATTCCATATAAAGGAGGATACTGCTTGTCTCCGGATCACTCCCGAAATAATCGATGAGATCATGAAAACCGACATTGAGCATCTCTCCGACGGAAACAAAATAACTGAATCCGACATGCTGTTTGACCGACCAGTCGAGAACTGCGGTTCCCAGAGCCCCACTTTGGGAAATAAATGCGATGCCACCGGGTCTTGCCGTTTTATTGGCGAACGTGATGTTTAAGGACTTTGTAGGCCGTATAAAGCCCAAACAGTTTGGCCCAAGAACTGTGATATCGTAGGTTTTGGCAATCTCACCGATTTTATCAAACAGCGATTCACCGTTTGTTCCTGACTCCTTAAAACCGGATGAGATGATTATGACACTATGGATGTTTTTTTTGCCGCAGGATTCAAGAATCTCGGGGACCATAGCCGCAGGGAGTGCGATAACGGCGAGGTCGACCTGCTCAGGTACGTCGTCTATGCGTTTATATGATTTGCTTCCGAAAACGCTTTCCGCGTTGGGGTTAACAGGATATATGCGTCCCTGAAATCCATCATAAATAAGATTTTTCATGATGGCGTAGCCGGTGTGTTCTTTTTTATTTGACGCGCCGATAACCGCTATTGTTGTCGGGTTAAAGAGTTTTTTTAAGCCGCTTCTGATCATAGTATTTACAGGATGTGCCAATACGGTTTGAGATTTATGATGAGTTTTGCAAGATCCGTTTCAAACGATTCAATCGTCAAAATAGTCGATTCCGTTGCGTCTTCCGAAAAACGCTTCTGACTGCCGTTTACTCCATCAAGAAAATTATAGAAACATTTTGGTAAAAAGTCTGTATTGTATCCGCCTTCAAGTGTTGCATACACATGACTGAATTTCGTGTGAAGAAGAACGCCCAACTCATAATAACAATTAGCACTTAAGCTCAGGTCGAGTAGAGGATCAGATTTGTGGCCGTCAAATCCGGCCGATACGGCAACCACATCGGGTGCAAATTGCTCAGCCACCGGCATGAGTTCTTTTACCGCGCGAAGGTAAATATCGTCGGCCGATTTAGCGGGCAGCGGTACGTTAATTGTATATCCCGTTCCTTTGCCAACTCCGATTTCATCAACACTTCCTTTTTGGGGAAATGCCGGAAATTGGTGAAGCGACCAATAGAGGACGCGGTCCGTATCATAAAAAATTTCTTCAGTCCCGTCTCCCAAATGTCCGTCAAAATCAAAAATCAAAACTTTTTTCCCGGCATTCACTAATTTCTGCGTTGAGACGGCTATATTATTAAACAGGCAAAATCCGTGGCCAAAATCCCGGTGTGCGTGATGTCCCGGTGGCCGGACAACGGCAAATCCGTCAATTTCGGAAGCCCTGATCGTGGCAGCGACGGCGTAGAGGGCAGCGTCCCAGCTTCCCGGTGAGGTCTGCGTATCATCATCAATCGGCGTGCTGCTTTGGCAGAATTGTTTTACTTTTTCGATATATTCCTTTGTATGGACGAGCGTAAGCGGTTCCTCGGATAACGGAAGATTCGTCGTCGGGAGATCGCCCAAGGAGAGGATGCGGTTGTTACTTTCCGGATGATTGATGGTCACATGCTCCAGTACAACAGGATGGTAAATGATATCCATAGGCCCTACATCCATCATACAGTAGTGCGGGTAATTTAGGGAGAATAGCTGAAATTATTGGTGCTTAGAGATCAAGCGTAATTTTATAGACAAAGAAGTCTTTGCCGCCCAGCTCATATTTATACCGTTCATGACCCTGGAGAAAATTATATTCCTTTCGGCCCTCTTCAATTGCGTGGCGCACGCTCATCGCTTTAGCATAAAATCCAGCGTTGGGAAAATTATTTTTATCAAAGCCGGAATTATATAAATAGTAGCCGTCATGATTTTTGAACGCCATCGTTGCTGATGCATGTTGGCCGCCTATATTTACGGTTAAGAGAGAAATGGAATCGGCGAATGTCGCGGCGGTGCGACGGAAAAATTCTTTCATCGCCGGTGTAAGAAACTTTCTCTTATCCTCATCTTTTTCCATTAAATCGAGAAGAATTTCGATATCGTGTGCAGAGTCTGCGCTTTCTGTAAAAACGGCGCCTTCATGTTCCCGTTCAAATTTCCTTGTCTTCCGTTCCAATTCGTGCCGGTCTTTGCGGTCGAGGGATTCGACATATGCTTCCCATGAACCTGGAAGGGGCATTTTCGGAGTCGTATCCTCTTTTTCGATAACCGCAGAGGGGATTGTTTGGAAAAATTGAAGCGTCGGGGAATTTTCAGGAATATTCCGGAGTACTAGCCGGTTGATGTGTTGATTTTTACAATAGGGGATAAGCTCAGTCCAGGCTGACTTTTTTTTATCATCCGGTCCTATGATATCAAGATAGTCAGAACCTTCTTCGCCGCCTGAAAAGAACACGGTTCCCTCCTCCTTAACGAAAGGAGCGAGTATGTCGTCGTTAATCACGAAATAAAACGGTTCAGTCGCGGTCCCGAGTATTTCTTTCCAATTTACGTGCCACTGGTGCGTTAAAAACGGGACATGGAGTGTGTTTGCACTATATGCTCGGACCCAAATTTCCCTACTCCCACTCAGGTCAACTTGATTAATCATTGAGATATTGTACTATACCAGGTAGTAGAATTTCGACACGCTTACTACTTTGCCCGAACGTATTAGAGATACTAGAGTCGAAAAATACATTTGGTAAAAAGAAAGAATATTAAAATCTCGAAAGCGTAAAAGGCAAAGGTCGAAATTTCACTACCTGGCTATACGCTATATATATGATGAAAGATAAATATTCTGCAGTTTGGGTATCCCACTCTTCTATCGGGGACTATCTCAAGTGTCCGCGGGCGTATTACCTCAAAAATGTGTATCGCGATAAGAAGACAAATCATAAGATCATGCTTATGCAGCCACCTCTGGCTCTCGGACAGGCAGTTCACGAAGTCGTTGAATCGCTCTCTTCACTCCCGGCTGAGAAACGGTTTGATGCATCACTAATGGACCGATATGAAAAAGTCTGGAAGACGGTGTCAGGTGACATGGGCGGATTTGCCGATGAGCAGGAGGAGCTGCAATTTAAGTCCAGGGGCGCCATAATGATCCAGCGCATTATCGATCATCCAGGGCCATTACTGAACAAAGCAATTAAGATAAGGCAGGATCTTCCGTATTTTTGGCTATCTGAAGAGGATAATATCATCCTTTGCGGAAAAATTGACTGGCTCGAATATCTTGAGCCGACGGAATCGGTTCATATTATCGATTTTAAAACGGGAAAATTTGACGAGGATCCTGATTCATTACAATTGCCAATTTATTTACTCCTTGTAAAGAACTGCCAGAAGTTTCCCGTTACGAAAGCGAGTTATTGGTACCTGGACCGCGATGATGCGCCGACCGAGATTTCCTTACCGACCGTTGATGCGTCATATGCGCGGATTTTAGAGATAGCAAAAAAAATACAGCTCGCACGCAAGCTTGAACATTTCAAATGTCCGCAAAAAGACGGATGCCGGGTCTGTAGGCCTTACGAAGCAATCGTTTCAGGTACTGCTATTTTCGTCGGAGTGGGCGGGTACTCACAGGATATATATGTGTTAAAAAGGCATTAATATAAACAGGCCTTGACAATACGCGCAAAATTCGTATAATAGGTAAATAAGTCCAGAAGATTTTGAGGCGAACGTTCATTGTTCGCTTCTTTTCGTCGTTCAGTCGAGAGTAATTTGAGAAATTATTTCAATGGCTAAAGACACACACTCATCAGCGCGGCAGTATTGGGGAAAACACTACACTGATCTTCCCATACTCGATTTAACTTTAGTTCAACGTGAATCCTATCAGTGGTTTTTGGAACACGGGATTAAAGACCTTATTGCAGAAGTTTCCCCGATCAGCGATTTCACCGGAAAAAATTGGGAATTATCATTTGGAGATTACTTCTTCGGACGGCCCCGCTTAACCCCTCAGATTGCACTTGAAAAAGGACTCACATTCGATATGCCGCTTAAAGTAACGGCAACCCTTGTAAACAAACAGACGGGCCATCACGTCACCCAGGAAGTTTTCTTGGGAGACATCCCCGCGATGACCGAGAACGGCACATTCATTATTAACGGTATTGAGCGCTGTGTCGTCAATCAACTTGTTCGATCACCCGGAATTTATTTCACCGGAAGTGTGGACGCGACGACCGGAAAAACCCTTCATAGCGCGGAAATCCGACCGATGCACGGGAGCTGGCTCGAATTCATCATGACGAGAAACGACGTTATCATGGTCCGGATTGACCGACGGCGTAAATTTGTCGCATCAACGTTCCTCCGGGCGATCGGTCTTGACACGAACGAAGAAATTCTTGCGGCATTTGCCGATGTTGATACAAACGCTGATCATAAACATATTGAAGCCACAATTGCAAAAGATCCGACAAAAAATCATGTCGAAGCTGTTTTGGAGCTTTACCGCAAGCTTCGGCCGGGCGAACCTATTGTTCTTGATAACGCAAATGAACTTTTACGGACGATGTTCTTTGATTTCCGAAGATATTCATTAGAACGCGTCGGTCGGTATAAAATGAACAAAAAACTCGGTATTGACGTGCCGAACCAGCGCGAACACTGGGTATTGACCAAAGAAGATATCATCGGAAGCATCAAAAAACTTATCGGACTTGCTAACGGCAAAGATGACGCCGACGATATTGACCATTTAGGGAATCGGAGAGTACGCCGGGTCGGCGAATTGGTCGCAACCAATGCATTCCGTGTCGGCTTACTTCGCCTTGAGCGGTCAGTACGTGAAAAAATGAGCCTTGCAGGACCGGCAGCAGAGGATTTAACCCCGATGCAGCTCGTAAACGCGCGGCCGATCATCGCCTCCATTAACGACTTTTTTAGAACCAGCCAGCTTTCAACAATTCTTGATCAGACCAACCCATTGGCCGAGGTAGACAACCTCCGCCGTCTTACCGTCATGGGAACCGGCGGAATTTCCCGTGAACGCGCATCATTCTCAATCCGGGACATCAACGCATCACAGTACGGCCGTATTTGCCCGGTCAGAAGTCCTGAAGGACCGAATATCGGACTTGTTACTTATATGTCACTTTACGCGCGCGTCAACGAATACGGATTTTTAGAGACGCCGTACCGGAAAGTTGAAAAAATCCATAAGAACGGCAAAGACATGATGCATGTGACGAATGACGTCATTTATATTGATGCCAGCGACGAACAATATAAGCATATTACCCACGCGGGTATAGCGATTGACGAGAGCGGATTTATTGTTGACGACCGTATTCCGGTCCGGTACAAAGGCGAGTTCCTAGAAGCCGACGCAAGCGTTGTTGAACTTATTGACGTTGTTCCGCGACAGGTTGTCGGAGCGCCGGCATCATTAATTCCCTTTATTGCGCACGACGAAGCCAATAGGGCGCTTATGGGTACGCACATGCAGTGTCAGGCAGTGCCGCTTTTGACGCCGCAGGCTCCGATTATCGGAACCGGCATGGAAGCTGCTATTTCCCAGACGATGGGCCGCGTTATCCGGGCCAAAGATGACGGTGTTGTCGTCTATGCAGACGGATCCAAAGTAACGCTTGAAACAAAAGACGGTCAGACAGATACATACTCCGTTGCAAAATACTCACGATCAGCTCAATCAACCTGTTACAATCAGCGGGTTCTTGCTAATACCGGCGATAAAGTGAAAAAAGGCGATGTCCTTATTGACGCACCGGCAAGCGAAGAAGGCGAATTAGCCCTCGGGGCAAACGTGACGATTGCCTACATGAGTTTTGACGGGTTGGGTTATGAGGACGCTATCGTCATTTCCGATCGATTGGTTAAAGAGGATGTGTTGACCTCCGTTCATATAGAAGAATATGAAGCAAGTGTCGTTGATACAAAACTTGGTCCTGAAGAGACGACACGCGATATTCCGAACGTCGGTGAAGAAGCGCTTCGGAATCTTGATGAAAACGGAATCGTCGTCGTCGGCGCTGAAGTGAGTCCGAATGATATTCTGGTCGGTAAAATTGCTCCGAAGGGTGAGACTGAATTAACCGCAGAAGAGCGGTTGCTCCGTGCTATTTTCGGTGAAAAAGCCCGAGAAGTCCGTGATACAAGTCTCCGCGTCCCGCATGGTGAACGGGGGACGGTCATTGAAGTAAAAATTCTTGATAAAGAAAAAGGCGATGAACTTGAGCCCGGCACAAACCGGAAGATAGTTGTGAAGGTCGCTCAGATGCGAAAAGTCGTCGTCGGAGACAAACTTGCAGGCCGCCATGGAAACAAAGGCGTCATTTCAAAAGTCGTGACTCAGGGCGATATGCCGTATTTAGCCGATGGGACCGTTATAGATATTATCATTTCTCCTCTTTCCGTCCTATCCCGTATGAACTTAGGACAACTGCTTGAAGCTCATTTGGGGCTTGCGGCATCAAAGCTCAACATCAAACTTGCCTTACCGGTATTTGAGAGCGTCAAAGAAGACAGAATTATCGATAAATTAAAGGAAGCCCAGGTTCCTGTTTCCGGCAAAAGCGTTCTTTATGACGGACGAACAGGTGAACCGTTTAAAGAACAAATCGTCGTTGGTATCGCATACATCCTCAAACTTATTCACATGGTTGAGGATAAGACGCATGCTCGGTCAACCGGACCGTACTCACTCGTGACGCAGCAACCGCTCGGCGGCAAAGCGCAAATGGGTGGACAACGGTTGGGAGAAATGGAAGTCTGGGCACTGGAAGCGCATCGTGCCGCTCATGTTCTCCAGGAGATGCTTACGATTAAATCAGATGACGTCATCGGACGAGCCAAGGCATTTGAAGCTATCGTCAAAGGGACAGACATTCCAGAATCCACCATTCCTGAGTCATTCAAAGTACTAGTGAAAGAATTACAGGCACTCGGGTTAAGCGTCACGCCGACAGGCACAGTGACGGCAAAACCGGCGCCAGCCCCGACGACACAGACAATTACCGATGATGTTGTCAAAAAAGAAGCAGAAGAGATCGCAAAAGCAAGCGGTGAAGAAACAGTTGATGAGGCGGCGCCATCAGCGTCCCCCGTCTCCGTGGTCCCTGAGGATGAGTCAGTGAAAGCGAAGGAGTAATTTTATGGATAAAAAATCTACATTTGCCAATATCGTTGATTTTACCGGGCTCAAAGTCATGCTCGCGTCGCCCGACGATATCAAGGGGTGGTCACATGGCGAAGTGACGAAGCCTGAAACGATCAATTATCGTACACTTAAACCGGAAAAAGACGGCTTGTTTGATGAGCGGATATTCGGTCCTACGAAAGATTGGGAATGTTACTGTGGTAAATATAAGAGGATCAGATATCGGGGAATTGTCTGCGATAAATGCGGTGTTGAAGTCACACAAAGCAAAGTCCGCCGTGAACGGATGGGCCATATCGCACTCGTGGCTCCCGTTGCCCACGTCTGGTTTTTCAAAGGTGCACCGTCAAAGCTTTCATTACTTCTGGATATTAGCCCCAGGGCGCTTGAGGAAGTTATTTACTTCGCTCAATACCTCGTGACGTCAGTCGATGAAGAAAAAAAGAAAAAGGTGTTGGAGCGGCTTGCAGATTCCGGCAAAACACGATCTTCGGAGACGGAAGTCCGCCTTAAGGAAGAGAAAAATGCGAAACATGAACAATTTGTGACGGAAAAAGAGACAGTGAAGGAGCGTGTGAACGGAGCAGAGGCAAAGGATCTCGCAGTTTCCGAACTTACCCTAAAAGAGCGACAGGAGCTTGCCGGTCTTGATGAGCAGGCAGAGAAGGAAAAAGAAAAGATAAAGGAAATTGTTGATTCTCTTATCTCTATCGTCAAAGCGATTAAACCGCTTCAGACGCTGACAGAGGACGAATATCTACGGCTTCTGGAATACGAAGCAGTTGAGTGTTTTGAGGTCGGTATGGGTGCTGAGGCCGTCTCGCAGGTTATCAAACATATAAACCTGGATAAGCTCGCTGCCGATCTTCGTGAAGAAATACAAAATACGAGCGGACAGAGGCATATTAAAGCAACGAAACGCCTTCGCGTCGTTGATGGCATGCGGAAAGCGTCCGTGAATCCTTCGTGGGTCATTTTATCGAATCTTCCCGTTATACCGCCTGATCTCCGTCCTATGGTTCAGTTAACCGGTGGAAGATTTGCAACCAGCGATCTTAACGATCTCTATCGCCGCGTCATTAACCGCAACAATCGTCTCAAACACCTTATGGATTTGGGTGCGCCTGAGATTATTCTCAGAAACGAAAAACGCATGCTTCAGGAAGCTGTCGACAGCTTAATTGATGTGACGCAGCGTCCGAGTTCACGGGCTGTTATTGCTCCTCTTCGATCACTTTCTGACATGTTGCGTGGTAAGCAGGGTCGGTTCCGCCAGAACTTGCTTGGAAAACGCGTTGATTATTCCGGCCGGTCAGTTATCGTTGTGGGGCCTGAACTCAACCTCACTCAGTGCGGCATTCCGAAAGAAATGGCTCTTGAGATGTTTAAGCCGTTTGTACTCCGTGAACTTATTGTTCGTGGAATTGCGCCGAACGTCAAAAATGCAAAGAACGTTCTAGAGCGAAGAACTCCGGAAGTCTTTGATATTCTTGAGGAAATTACCAAGAACCATCCGGTACTCCTTAACCGTGCGCCGACCCTTCATAAACTCGGTATCCAGGCGTTTTTCCCGATCCTTATTGAGGGATCAGCGATCCGGATCCACCCGTGTGTCTGTGCCGGTTATAACGCCGACTTTGACGGAGACCAAATGGCCGTTCACATCCCTTTATCCGGTGAAAGTCAGCATGAAGCCATCCATTTGATGCTTCCGACGCATAACTTGCTTAAACCCGCCGATGGATCTCCGATCACCGTTCCAAACAAGGAAATGGTATTGGGTTGTTACTATCTGACCACACTTGATTCGACGCTTGAAAAGAGAGAGGACAAAGATCTGCCGTCATATGGTGATGAGCAGGATCTTATTTTTGCCTATCAGTCGCAACGGGTGGCCCTGCGTGAGCCGGTTCGTTTGCGTGTAGGCGATACATGGCTTGTGACGTCCGTTGGACGCGTCATGTTTAACGAAAAGTTGCCGAGCGAACTCCGGTTCATTAATACACCGGTCAAAGCAGCATCCATTAAGTCAATTATCACGAAGGCGCTTTCCGTCTATTCCAAAGAGGAAGTCGTCACCATTATCGATGCGATTAAAAACATCGGATTCATGGGTGCGACGATTTGTGGTGGACTTTCCGTCTCCGTATTTGACTGTGAGATGGTTCCTGAGAAACACATAATGGTCAAAGAGGCGGAAGTCAAAGTCAAGGAAGTCGACCAAAATTATCAGCAGGGTCTTATCACGCTTGAGGAAAAGAAACGGCTGTCTAATGAAATCTGGATCGAAGTAACGGAAAAGATTGCAGACGTCACCTGGCAGCGGATGGCAGAGAGTAATCCTGTCAAGATGATTATCGATTCAGGCGGTGCGCGTGCATCAAAAGATCAACTCAAGCAATTATCCGCTATCAAAGGATTGGTTGTTGATCCGTTGGGTAAGATCGTCGAACTTCCGACAAAAAGTAATTACCGTGAAGGTCTCTCAATTTTCGAATACGTGACCAGTACGCGTGGTTCCCGTAAAGGTCTTACCGATTCAGCGCTTAAGACCGCTGATGCAGGATACCTTACCCGACGACTTGTTGACGTGTCCCACGATATGATCATAAGAATCGACGACTGCGGAACGAGCGAAGGCTGGGAAGTTTTCCGTAAAGAAGACCGTCAGGCATCGTTCGGAAGCCGTGTCATTGGCAGGTTCGTTGCGGCAGATGTCGTGGCGCCGAATAGCAAAAAAGTCTTGATCGCCGCAGGTGAAGAAGTGACCGATGAAAACGTCAAATTACTCGATGAACACGCTGTCGAGTCGGTTCTCGTCCGTTCGGCGATATCCTGTCAGGCGCCGGTTGGTATGTGTGCCAAGTGTTACGGCCGTGACTTTTCAACCAATGCACATGTTGAACTCGGAACTCCGGTCGGTGTTATTGCCGCCCAGTCAATCGGAGAGCCCGGTACACAGCTTACCATGCGGGTCCGTCATGCAGGCGGTATCGTCGGACTTGATGTGACCCAGGGCTTGCCGCGTGTTGAGGAACTTTTTGAATCACGGACCCCGAGAACGCTTTCGCCTCTAGCTGAGATTGCCGGGAAAGCGGAAGTGACGGAAACAGAATCAGGCTACAATGTGCGCATCCGCAATACCGCGATGAAACCGCCGGAAGAGCGTGAATATGTGATTCCGCTGACCAGTGAGCTTAAAGTTGCTGACGGCGATATGGTCGCAGCCGGTGATCAGTTATCAACGGGATATCTCGATCTTAAGGAAGTACTGCAGGTCCGTGGACTTCGTGGCGCACAGAAATATCTTATTACCGAAGTACAGCGCGTGTATGAGTCACAGGGTATTCAGATTACGGATAAGCATTTTGAAGTTATCGTCCGTAAGATGAGTGATAAAGTGCGTATTGATTCGTCCGGAGACACGACTTTACTTCCGGGAGAATTAGTCGACCGGATGCGTTTCCAGGATGAGAACTCACGGGTGCTTTCAGAAGGCGGAGAACCGGCAACAGCACAGATCGTCATGCTCGGTATTACCCGTGCGTCGCTCTTCACCGAATCCTGGCTTTCAGCCGCATCTTTCCAGGAGACAACCAACGTTTTGACCGATGCTGCGCTTTCAGGAAAAGAAGATAAGTTGCTGGGTCTCAAGGAAAACGTTATAATCGGCAGACTCATCCCGGTGTCCGCAGAACGGGCGAGAATTCAAACGTAATACGTATGCCAACAGTAAATCAATTGGTCCGGAAGGGCCGACACAGTAAATCAAAAAAGATAAAAGCAACCGCACTGCGGAAGTTTTTTAATGCAAAAGACCGCATAACCAAGCAGCTTCCCTCGCCGTTCAAGCGGGGAGTTGTGACGCTTGTCAAGACTATGACACCGAAAAAACCGAACTCAGCGCTTCGGAAAGTAGCGAGGGTCAGGCTTTCCAATAAACAGGAAGTCACCGCCTATATTCCCGGTATCGGACATGAGCTTACGGAGCATGCTATCGTTCTGGTTCGCGGAGGTCGAGTACCGGATTTACCCGGTGTGAAATATCATATAGTCCGAGGAAAATTTGATATGACTGGAGTCGCAACTCGCAGACAGGGGAGAAGTCGCTATGGAGCCAAGAAAAACGCAACAGGACCCGCAACCGCGGCAGCCAATTAATAACCTATGAGCAGATCCAGAAGAACAACGAGACCAATGTTACCAGCAGATCCGGTTTACGGAAATCGCCTCTTAACCCGTTTTATTAACCGGGTGATGATTAGCGGCAAAAAACGGACGGCGGAACTTGTCGTTTACAAAGCGCTCGATATTATCAAAGAAAAAGGCGAAGATCCGATTAAAGTTTTTGAGGGCGCAATAAACGGTGTGGGGCCCAAGATGGAAGTCCGCGCACGCAGAGTTGGGGGAGCTTCTTATCAAGTCCCGACTGAAGTGCGTGGTGACCGAAGGGTAGCCCTTGCCATCCGATGGATTATCCAGTTTGCCGGCAAGCGGTCAAATCACGAATATAAAACATTTGCCGAAAAGCTTGCTGTAGAACTTTTGGAAGCCGCCAAGGGCCAGGGAGAAGCAATCAAACGACGTGATACCGTACACCGCATGGCCGAGGCCAACCGCGCATTTGCGCACTTCAAGTGGTAAGTCGTTCGATCCTTCAATAATGTCGTCATTCTGGCTTGTCCAGAATGACTTTTCCAACTTTATCCCTTTAGTGCTGCAACCAGTTGATCCGCCCAGGCGTTGATCTTATCCATATTTCCCGTCTGATCGCTGTAGAATTTATCAATCCGAAGTGACGGGACAACGAGTTTCCCCTTCATCGTCTTAACTAATTCCTCAAGATGGTCGACTGCACCGCAAAAATGTTTATACGATGAGTCGCCTAGGCCAAAAATGGCGAATGGTTTATTTTCAAATGACATCGTCTTGAGCTTTTCCATCAGCGGGAGCCAATCCTCATGCGGCATACCCTCATGTCCTTCAAAATCCCAGCTCGGTGAACCGATCACAACCGCCTGCGGGGCGCCGAATTCCTCGGGGGTTGCATCTCGGGCTTCTTTCATCGTCACCTGATGACCTGCGGCTACGAGCTTATCGTTGATGGTCTGAGCCGTCGTCATGGTTGTTCCGGAATTGGTTGCAAAAACGAGTAGTACATTCATATAATCCTCCTTAAGCTATTATCACTATATGGAAATTGTACACTGAGATAAATTACAATAGCAAGCGGAGCCCGAGGTTATCGAGGGCGACATCCTGAGCCTGCCGAAGGAGACGGCGCGGCGATTTTACTTCATCGTGGGATTGCCACGCTCTCCGCCAGGCCGCGGATCGCTCGCAATGACAAGTAGGATATGCATAAAAAAATACGTGATCATTTTGCGATGGTTGACCCGGTTCTTTCGGACGCGCTACACCGTTTGAAAGATGAGAAGGATTTAGGTCCGCGCAAAAGCCCTGATTATTTTGCCGATCTGTGCGAAGCGATTATCAACCAGCAATTATCAGATAAGGCGGCTGCGACAATTTTTGGACGCTTTGTATTACTATTTCCTAATAAAATCTTATCACCGGAAGTTCTTCTTCAGCTTCCCGAAGATAAGATTCGTGCGGTTGGTACATCATGGAATAAAGTGCATTTTTTACAATCACTCGCGAAAAGTGTAGTCGCCAATGAAATTCACCTCGACTTGCTTGAGTCATTATCCGATAGAGAGGTAGTTGTCGAATTAACCAAGTTGAAGGGGATTGGTCCCTGGACCGCGGAAATGTTTCTTATGTTTTCGCTGGGACGCCCTGATGTCTTTTCGTTCGGTGACGTCGGACTCAAGCGGGCGATCCAGAAACTATATCAAATAAAAAAAGAACCCTCCGTCAAGCGAATGGAACAACTTTCAAAGAAATGGTCCCCATATCGCACTTATGCAGCAAGAATTCTTTGGCGGAGCCTTGATTTGTCGAACATAGTACAATAAATTTATGAAAGTTTTCATTGTTTTCATACTAATACTTATCGCTGGATTCATCCTCTTATTTCCTATGATACGCAAGGAGAAAGCCTGTTATGATACTGCCGATAGCGCAATAAATACCATAAATTTTAATGCTTCAGGGGGATTAGAAACTGAAGATATTTGCGATCAAAAAACGGGTGTCTTACTCGATCTGGGTGATTGTATTACCGCAGCGACAAGTTCAAGTAAAATTGCGGCGTATTCAAATACGATTATAGCGGGCGTGGTTGGAATGATACGACCTTTAAGTCGCGATTTCCGCGCGCTTAAAGCAGAACACAATCAGGAATGCAGCGCCTACTATAAATATCAGTTACAATAAAAGATGAAGTGTATATGCAACTGAACTGGATAGATTGGGTCATTATCATTATTCTTCTGTATCACGCATATGAAGGGTGGAGTGCCGGAATGATACCGCTCGGCGCGAGTTTTATCTCATTTGCTATCGCGTTGTGGCTTGCAGTCATGACACATCAGCCGGTGTCGGCATTTTTGACGGAAAAATTCGGCATCGTACCGGCGTGGAGCAATGTCCTTGGGTATATCACTGTAGCGCTTATCGCTGAGATGTTTATATCACAAATATTATTTGCGCTTATTAGCCGTATTCCCGATAAGATTATGAAATCAAAAGCAAATAATTGGTTAGGCGCCATATTGTCCGTAGTGAATGGATTTCTTCTTGTAATATTTTTTCTTCTTGTCATAACTGCTCTTCCTCTTCGGGGAACGATAAAAAACGATATCCGGGCATCGACGATCGGAGGATTTTTAGTGGCAACAACAGAAAAATATGGTGGTCCGATTGAATCCACGCTGAACCAGGTGCAGGAACAGGCCGTTAAATTCATGACAATTGATCCCAAGTCCGACGAGACGCTGAATCTGAATATTGCCCCCAAATCGTCAGATCTTGAGGTTGACATCGCCGACGAGCAGAAAATGCTCATATTAGTCAACGGCGAAAGATCAAAGGCAGGCGTGGGTCCGCTCACGATGTCTGATGCGCTCATAGCTGTTGCGCGTGCGCACAGCCGTGATATGTTCGAACGCCGGTATTTCGCTCATAACTCGCCCGAAGGGCAAACGCCTGCGGATCGTATGCATGAAGGCGGAGTTGTATTCACATCGGCGGGGGAAAATTTGGCTTATGCACCGGATCTTATGACTGCACATACGGGTCTCATGAACAGCCCCGAACACAAGAAAAATATTCTTGATCCGGCGTTTCATAAAGTAGGGATCGGCATCATTTCTACTGCCTCGTGGGGCATCATGGTCACGCAGGATTTTACCAACTGAGAGGTTACCAGAAGGGTAATGAAAACTGTTTATTCCTCATTTCGATTAGGAGACAGGATGCGGGTGACCCCATCTCCTTTAATAAAACGATTATTTTCGCCGACCCTATTGTCGGTTTTATTGTTATCGCCGTGAATAACGAGACCAAAGCAGATATAAGCCCGTATATACGCTTCTAAATTTACTATATTTTTTGTGTTGACTATATATTTCATTTATGATCTACTGACAGAGTAGAATAATTATAGAGAAGAGAATATAAGAAGATTACTATAAGGTGTTAATAACCAACTATTGAATATACGGCATATAAACAAGCTAATTGGCTCACTATATAGTGACATATATACGTGTATAGAGATGTATAGTATGGACAAAAGAAATATTCAAAAGACAGGAGGATCCAGTTATATCGTTACACTCCCAAAGGATTGGGTTCTCCACCAGGGGCTTGATACGAAGGGTATCGTTGAATTAAGCCGCGTCTCCTCCGATGTTCTCATCATCCGTCCAAGTAAAGCGATAACGGTGAGATCTGCCGCTCTTTCCATCGATTATCTTTCCGACAGTCACATTCTCCGTGAATTGATCGGTCTTTACGTATCGGGTGCTGATGAGATAGCGGTATTGGCGAGATCCATAACATACGAACAGCGAACCCTCGTCCGTTCAGTTTGTTACAAACTCATCGGTTTTGAATTGTTTGAAGAAACCTCATCCCGAATTTTACTTAAGAACGTTGCAAGTCCGACCATAACAGCAGCCCAATATACGATAAAGATGCTTGATATGGTTTCGTCCATGTTTCATGATATTGTACGTTCGGTCGAGACCTCTGACCGGAAATTGGCCCGTGATATCATCGAACGTGATGTTGAGGTCGACCGGATCGAGTTAATGATCCTCCGGCAATTTAACGGGATGCTTCATACGATAGCCCCTGAGAAGTCGACGGACTTGCCGCTTGTCGATCTTCATTATTATGAACTCGTCGCCGTGCGGCTTGAACGGATTGCCGATCATATTGTGCGGGTTGCAAACACGATAATTTTATTGAAGCAAAAAGAAAACGTAACACTCAATAAATTTGAATATGCCAATATGAAGAGACTTTTTGAATATTTTGACTTACTCAAGAAAACGGTGACGCAGATGGATAAGCGGTTTGCACATAAGATTATCGATATGTACGATATGCTGCAGAAAAATGCCTTCATTAACCATAAAATACATGATACGTCCTCAATTAATATCCTCATTGAGGATAGTCTTGAACGGATGCGCGGCTATATCGCTAATATTGCTGAGGAGACGATCAATTATCTTGATGTGAAAGCAACCCTTTAGTCACCAACGAACATCTGAAGCAGTTGAGTTTTTAATTTTAAATAATCTTTATTTGCAGATAGAGCTATAGTACGCGGGCGAACAAAAGGAATTTTTATAATTTTTAAAATATGAGCTGGGCGTTTGGAGAAAACGTAAATACTATCCGAAATAATAAGAGCTTCCTCAATATCGTGAGTCACGAATATGACAGTTTTTTTATGTTTTTGCCATACTCGTAAAAACCATTCCTGGATCTGTAACTTGGTAAGAGCGTCTAATTTGCTAAATGGTTCATCCAGTACCATTATTTCTTTTTTAGATAAATACGCCCTGAGCAAAGATACTCTTTGGAGCATGCCGCCAGATAATGTGTGGGGGTAATAATCAGCCCATTTTTCTAAATTAAATTCTTCCAGAAGGCTCATAGCCTCTTTTCTAGCCGAAGATAGGGGAACTTTTTGTATTTCCATTGGGAGGGTTAAGTTGTCGATTATTTTTCTCCATGGAAGCATTGCTGCGCTTTGTGTCATGTAGCTAATTTCGTGCTTCCCAACGAAGGAATTTCCTTTATAGCATATCGTACCTTCATTTGGAGTAATTAGGCCTGAGATGCAATCGAGAAGCGTACTTTTTCCGCAGCCACTCGGGCCAATAATGCTTACGATCTTCCCATGAGGTACTTTGAGGGATATTTTGTCCAGGACCGATATGGATTCCCCGTCGTTTCCGTCGAATGCGTGAGAAAGATTTTCTATAATTAATGTGTCATTTGCGTTCATTATTTTGGAAGAAATTCATTGGTAAATGCGTCATTCACAGTAATCATTTTTTCAATAAGTTTTTTGTCAAACATCCATTGGGCGTATCGCTGCCACACTTGCGCTTTTTGCTCTCCCCAGTGATCTGTGTCCGCCTGATATCGGGGACTTAACCACGCTTGACTTTGATGCACCAGATCAGCATTCAACTCAGGTGCATCCCTCAAAAGAATGCGGCCCGCCTCATCCGGATTATGAATGGAAAACGTATACCCCTCACTTACCGCATTCATAAATTTTGTTACCAATTCTTTTTGTTCTTTTACATGCTGTTCGTTTGTAATAATGACCGGAGTGTAATAATCGAGAATCGGATTTAAATCCTTGAGCATGATTGTGTTAATTGCGATTCCCCTTCGCTTGGCTTCTATGCCATCCCATCCGTAAAATATCCATTCAAAGTCAGCGTCGCGGCCGATGGAGTTAAAAAAATCGGTCGTACCGATTGTGATATTTTTTACGTTGCTATATTGTGCCCGTGCATCCTGCATCACAGCCGTTAAGACGGCTTCTTCAATCGGCGATCCCCAGCCGCCGTATCGCTTTCCCTCAAAATCGCGGACAGTGATTATATGAGTACTTGCAAGTGACGCAAAAGCAGACGTGTTATGTTGGATAATTGCGGCTACGGAAACAATTGGTATATCTTTAACCCTCGCTTCCGTTACAGATTCCTGGCTGCTTATTGCAAAATCAATTTTTCCGGTCGCAACGGCTTCAGTGGCATCATCTGCCTGTTGCAGAATTTGCACATCGAGATGTTCTTTCGCAAAATATCCTTTTTCCTTTGCTACATATATACCCGTATGATTTGTATTGGGGGACCAATCGAGAATAACAGTAACTTTTGTATTTGGATTGCCCGAAATTTTTTTTGAAATATTTTTCAGGAATATAAAAAATCCGAAAAATAAAAGACTAACGCAAATGCCGGTAAAAATCTTTTTCTTATTTGACACAGATGCCTCCTGTTTTTTGATAAAACCAGGGAATACTTACACGACGTATCAATTCAGTTGTGGAAATAAGTGCTAAACTCAATATTGCAATGACAAACATAATTGCAAAAACCCGATCAGTGAGGTACGACTTCGATGATCTCACTAAAAAAATCCCCAGACCTTTATCTGCGCCGATCCATTCGCTGATGACCGCACCGATAATGCTGTACGTTCCTGCAATTTTCAATCCGGAAAAAAAGGATGGCAACACGGCCGGGAATTTTACGAATTGAAATACTTGTTTTTTTGTGGCTCCTAAAGAATCTAAAAGACGCAGTAAATCCCGGTCAATCATGTTAAACCCATCTATCACTGATATCGTGACCGGATAGAAACACACAAGGGAGATGACAAGTATTTTGGACGTCAACCCGTATCCAAACCATATGACCAATAGTGGAGCTAATACGAGAAATGGAATTGTCTGTGAAATAATGATAAAGGGGAGTACCATTTTTTTGAAAAGACGTGAATACTCCAGAGCGCACCCAAGTAAAAAACCAATGAGTGTTGCGATGGATAGACCAAGAATAGCCTCAAACGCAGTCACAATAGTGTGCTGGAGAAGCAGTACTCTCGATACCCATAAAGCTATACCAATCGCTGTGGGACTTGGCAAAAACCATTTTTGCACATGGGTAACGTCAACCCCGATTTCCCATGTAATAAGGAAGCCCAGTATGGCGAGTGTTGATAATGAGTTATTTTGAACGATGCTTTGTAACTTTTTCATTGATGGTCATGATTCCTTTCGGATTGTAAAGAACCTTTATATTAGTGAAAACGGACTGTGCTCCATCATCCACACACGCCTGAATCGATTTTTTTACAATCCCAATAAGGGTATCGAGTTCTCCTTCCATAGTGGTCTCCATTGGTCCCACCTCATAGACAACTCCCGATTGTTTCACTATCTCAATCGCCTTATCAATGACAGGAATACTGTCACGCCGATCCGGAACTTTCGGCATGACCTGAAAAGCCACACTTGCTGTTACCATATTGGTTCTCCTCTCAATAAACCATAAAAAACTGCTCCCCGAGGGAACAGTTATATAATGTTTCCCTTCGCTGGCATTATCCAGATCAGGTTGTATGGGTATAATCTCAGTCCTCGATAAATAATCGGGACACCCCCAAACTATTTGTGCAAATTATTGTACTTTATTAACGTAAATCATCTTTTACAAAATATCAATAGTTAAACCCCAACTATTGACAAGCGGTGTTATTCTTGCAAGGATGAGAGTGTATTGTGAGAAAACTTTTTTATCTCATCCTCCTTGTCTTCTTCCTTATTCCTTATCGTTCTGTCTTCGCCGCTACCTTCACTGTCGCCGACGGGGATACAGCCGGGCTCATTACCGCAATCAATAACGCGAATGATGAAACAAATTATCCCGGACCGGATACGATCGAACTGGCTTCGGGAGGCACATATACTTTGAACACTGTCAATATTGTTTATGGAGGCACATATATGGGTTTGCCTCTAATAACCAGTGATATTACCATAAATGGTAATGGTGCCACGATACAACGGGATACGATGGCGCCGGATTTTCGACTATTTCTTACAACTGCTGCTGGTGCATTGACTCTTAATAATCTCACTGTGGCAAACGGCGATCTATCAGGTGGCGCTGTTTCTAACTCGGGAACGCTGGTGGTGAACGGATGTACGTTTGTAAATAATTTTATAGCGATACAGAGTGTCGGTACCTTAACGGTTTCTGGGGCAGAATTTAATGCAAATTATGGGAATGACGAAATCGGCGGAGGCGCTATCAATACCGGTGGTAATACAACCGTTTCAGGTTCAACTTTTGAAAACAACCGAAGGGATACATTTGTTGCCGTAGGGGGGAATACGACAATTACGAACAGTGATTTTTTCAACAATTCCGGCGTGCAGGTAAAAGTGATTTACGGTAGTACCGCCACTATCAACAATAGTAGGATTCACGATAACGTAGGTGGCACATCTTATGGGGGTGCAATGTTTATAGGCGGCAGTACTGTAACAATAAGCAATACAACCATAAATCACAATTCGAATGGTACGTACAATGGGGGTAATGTTCTTACTGGTGGTGCGATGTGGGTGGAAGGATCGACGTTGAATATCACCGATAGCATTATTTCAGACAACACATCTATGATAGGCGGAGCAATTGCATTAATAGGCGATGGTCCGAGTATATTGACGAATGTATCTATAAATAGAACACGCATTACCGGTAACACTGCAAATCAAGGAGGCGCCATTAATGTTGGCTTTAGTCCGGCAGATACATTAACGATAACAGATAGTGAAATATCGGATAATACAGCTACAGATCGGGGTGGAGCGATATGGATCGAAGATAATGGGACAATAAATATAAGCGGGACGAAGTTTTTAAATAATTCCGCGCCGAACTTGGGTGGTGTGTGGGTACACAATAATCCTTACTCAAATGGATTAACAAATTTTTCCATCAATAACAGCTGTTTTGTTGGCAACACCCTAGATGCTTTATACGCAGAGTCGGGTTTGTCTCTCTTAAATGCTACAAATAACTGGTGGGGTTCGTCAGATGGGCCTTCTGGATCAGGTTCCGGGTCAGGAGATGCGGTAAGTAGCGGGATAACATATCAGCCATTTTTGACGACGCCGCCCGAAGGCTGTCCGTATAGCAATAATGTGACCCCGACTCCAACGCCCACAGTAACACCGACTCCTACATTAACGCCTACACCGACCCCAAGTCCGACGCCTACTCCAACCCCATCACCGACGCCCAGCCCGACGCCGACTCCGACACCCATACCGCAATTGACGTCTCTTGCTCCTGCGCAGGTTTGGGTGGGACTTCAAAACAGTCAGGATAAAGGGATTAAATATGATTTCTTAGCCCAGGCATACAAAGGAAGCGCCCTCATTTCCTCAGGTGAACTTGATAGCGTGGATTCCGGTGGAGCCGGGTTAGATAATGCGAATTTAAATACCATTTCATTTAATTCCTTTTCCCCGGTCAATATGCCGTCGGGTTCACTCTTACGTATCACAGTATCCGTTCGCAACGCCTGTGTAGGTTCCAAAAACAATGGGAAAACAGCACGACTTTGGTTTAACGATACTCAGGCAAACAGCCATTTTGGAGCAACCATCAATTCGATTTCAAATAATTATTATTTGCTTAACGCGTCGGTTCTTGGCACAAGTGTGGGTGCCGGTCCCAAACAGACGATCGATGTCGACCCCGGTGCCAAATGCAGTCCATTCAGGCCGTTCGGTACGTGGACGAAAACATTGTAAAGAAAAACACTTTAATACCATTAACTGTTCGATGAATGCTTTTGACAAGAGAATTCTTGTATGTATAGTATGAAACTAAATGTGAGAAAACTACTATTTCTTATAGTCCTAATGATATTTTTTATCCCAATTCGTTCGGTCTTCGCTGCCTCGCTTACCGTTAATACCACAAACGACACTCACGATGCCAGTGTTGGCGATGGAATCTGTGCAGATGCGGACGGATCCTGTTCACTTCGGGCGGCTATCGAAGAGGCAAATGCTCTTGCCGGATCGGATAGCATTTCGTTGCCAGCTGGAACATATACGTTGAGCTTGGGAAGTGAGCTCTCTATCACCAGCGATCTTACGATCAATGGAGCAGGAGCGGAAGCCTCCATAATACAAGCGGATGCGGATCGGAATATAGTCCATTACCGCGTAATGAAGATAGTGAACGGTGTAAATGTGACCCTTGCTGGTTTAAAAATTCGTAACGGCATGTGTGATGGATCCTGCACGGCTGTGCCAATCTATGGAGGTGGTATCTTTAATGGTGGGACGCTCACCCTCGACAGAGTCACTGTCAGTGACAACATAGTGGCGACGTATGCTAGTGATGGCGGAGGCATATACAATGGCGGCACATTAATGGTACAAAACGGCAGTTTAATTGGCGGCGCTGGTCATGGTAATGTTGGCGGCGGGGGGGCTGGTGGCATTTACAATAGTCCTGGTTCTTTTGCGACGATTGACGCTAGTACTATAAGTGCAAATTATGGGGTAAATGAATACGCTGGCGGCGGAGGGATTCTTAACGATGGTGGTACGGTGAATATTCAAAATGGCAGTGTTATTGGCGGGTTGGGAGCGGGCAACACGACAACGCTAGGTTATCCTGGCGGCGGCGGAGGTATTTTCAATACCCATGGTGGTACGGTAACAATCGACGCAAGTACTGTCAGTTCAAATGTGGCAAGCTATGGCGGGGGAGGTATTGCTAATGAAGCGACACTAATAGTCCGAAATGGTAGCGTCATCGGCGGGATAGGCGCTGGTAATTCAGCTGGATATGGGGGTGGCATCATCAACTTTGGTACGACTACCATTGATGCCAGTACGGTTAGTGACAATTCAGCGTTAAATCCAAACCCACCCACTGGAGGGGGAGGTATTTTCAATGCATCAATATTACATGTTCAAAATGGCAGCGTTATTGGCGGGGAAGGTGCCGGAAATAATGCAGCCAGTTGGGGTGGTGGCATCTATAACTGGGAGGGAAGCACAACAACTATTACTGATAGCCGCATCCTGACTAATACGGCAGCCAACAGCGGTGGGGTTTATAACCAATCAAGTGGCACGGTGAATGTGACAGCGAGTTGCGTGGTAGGCAACAGTAACACAAGTTTTACCAACGACGATTCCAATGTGCAAACAGCCACGGGGAATTGGTGGGGCGCTGTTGATGGGCCTTCGGGAGCGGGTAGCGGTTCCGGTGATTCAGTAAGCACCAACGTAAATTATTCATCGTTTTTGACAACGCCGCCCGATGGATGTCCGTACAGCAATAATGTTACTCCGACGCCCACACCAACTCCGACCCCATCACCGAGTCCTACTCCGACTCCGACGCCTGTGCCGGGTGACACATGCTCGGTTGATATACAAACCACGAAACTAAATGATTACACGTGGGAAAATACATTTACCATTGATACCACCGGAACCGGTGATTATGGCTTCCGCCGTTATTATTACGACCTTTTGTACAAAACTAATTCTTTAGGAGAACTTGGGAGTGGTGGCGCGTTTTCCGGTTCCTTTATCAATTACGATAATGAAAACTTGCAGGACTTTGCCATTCAAAACTGGAATCCATGGGATTGGGCGCCATATCTCGATAATTGGGGTTTCACATCAACAGGCATTAACTACACATTCTTTAGCCTCATTTCTTGGAACGGAACTTATGTAAGCAAATTTAAATTAGATAATTATGTTAAGCCTTATGACGTGAATAATATTGAGGTTGTTATTTATGGTGCTTCGTATGGCAATTCTCCCAAAGTTTGGTGCTCAAAGACCGGCAATACGTATGTAGAGCCAACTCCTACACCGACCTCAAGTCCGACGCCTACTCCAACGCCAACTCCCACACCGTCACCGACACCAAGTCCAACGCCAACTCCGACGCCAACACCGGTTCCAACAATGACAGTAACGTTTAACGACAGAACGGCAAATACACAACTCAATGGCACCTATTCAGGAATTAACTGGGGGACAAACGTATGGGATGTTGATGGTGCCATAGCCACAGACAACACGAATAGCATTTCGTTTCATTCATCAAATGTGACGAGCGGTACGTTCTCGTTTGTGAGTCCTGAAGTACTTGAGTCTTCGCAAATTTACAGCAATAGCAATGTGACAGCCATGGTTACATTATCATGTAATGGAAATCCCCCGGTGAGCGCGCAGGTGGCACCCAATAGCTTGGCGACACTTGTGACGAATTGGAACGTGCCCTGTACGACTGTTACGGTGACAAGTTCCAATAGCTGGAATACGAACTTGGATAATTTGGTCTATGCAAGCTCTTCAACAGCAACACCGTTACCCACGCCGACACCGATTCCCAATACGCTTGGCTATACGAATAAGGGAGCGCTTCTCGATACCGGAGACTCCGGATATATGAATGGGACAAAATTTACGATGGGTGGAACGAATAAGACCACGACAAACATGTCTGTATTTGTCGGGAACGTTGATACCGGGTCTCATAATCAATATCAGATGGCAATTTATACGGATAACAATGGTCAGCCAAAAACGTTGGTTGCGTCGACGCAAACGGGGACATTAACGCCGCTGTCATGGAATACGCTTCCCATTACGGCGTCCCTTAACGCCAATACAACCTATTGGCTGATGTATAACACGAATGGAACTGCGTCGACCGATTATCTCAATAATATGTATTTCAACCCCGGTTCAACCGGTGTGGCTGCGTGGGCAAAGCGTGCGTTTGGGAGCTGGCCGGCTAATTTTCCAAGTGCGACACTTGACTCCACCATCTTTTCTATCTACGTGCACTTTTAGTAAGCCCGCTAGGGCACGTAATGTAATTATTTCTGTATAATACTTGTTATGAATCCTCTCACAGTTATCCCCGGTGTCGGGAAAAGCATCGCAAGCGATTTAAATGGGATCGGGATATATTCGGTTACCCAATTGCGAAATAAGAATCCGCAGGATTTGTATGAGCAATTATGTAAAAAGCAGGGGATTAAGATTGACCGGTGTATGTTGTATGTGATGCGGTGTGCGGTTTATTATGCTTCAACGAAAAATACTTCACCCGCAAAGCTCAAATGGTGGAATTGGAAAACGTAACAGTTTCAGCTTATTATAAGGATATACCATATATAAATTAGTATGGGCACCTTTGCCCAGTGCCGCCATCGATAATCTGCAAGTTCTAATACAATGATTCGGACAAAACTCTCTCAGTTTGTTAAATCTATTTATTTTCCTATTATTATTTGCCTACTTTTTTTTGCGGCGTACAGTACGCTCTCGATCGTTCGGTATAATCACTATGGTTCATTCGGATTTGATTTAGGCATAAACGATCAGGTGGTGTGGGAGTACAGTCATTTTCGCGCTCCCATCTCATCTATCAATCCACATCCGGGGCAGCCGAAACTCGTCGAACACGTTGAATTCATCTACGCGCTTGTCGCACCGTTTTATTGGATATGGAGCACGAGGCGGATGCTCATTCTGGTCAGGACGGCGTTCGTGTGCCTGTCGGGTATTGCAGTCTACCTGTTAGCTAAAAAGAAACATCTGAACATCTGGCTTTGCCTTGCACTCGTGGTCGGGTATTTAGGTTTTTACGGCGTGCAGAATGATATATGGGCGGACGTGCACAGTACTGATTTTGCTGCGGCATTTCTCATGTGGCTTATCTATTTTATAGATCAGAATAAAACCGATCTCTCCATGCTTTTTATTTTATTATCCGTGACAGCGAAAGAAAATATCGCATCGCTTACTTTTTTAACCTCATTCGTTTTCTTTGTCCAGCGCAAAAGAAAACTTTTTATCGGGTTCATGATCATGTCCGTCATGTATCTTCTGTTTATCTATTTTGTTTACTTTCCGTATATCGTGCATATGCAATACCCGTTTGCATCAAATGCGGGGATGTTTGCCAACCTGAATCCCATTAAGTTAATTGATTCGTCGGAAAATCGCCAGGTCATTTGGTATTCACTGTTATCATTTGGTTTTTTGCCCCTTTTGTCGCCGCTTTATTTATTACCTGCGCTTGGCGATTTAATCGTATATTTTGTTTTCGGTACCAGTGTTACCGGCGCACAGGGTTTATTCGGCCAGTACCGTATTACCCTGACTCCGTTTCTCGTCTGGGCGGTGATCATGGCTATCCAACGGTTCAAAAAATTAAATTCACGCTATGTTGCCGTCTATTTGATTGTGTGTACGCTTATTGTCCAATATGCTCTGCACCTGCCTTTGAGCTACCTGTCGAAACAATGGTTTTGGATCGAACCCGCCGGTGTCAAAAATATAAATACTATGATTGATTCATATTTACCAAAAACTGCCTCAGTCGTGTCACAGAATAATATTACATCACATCTGAGTCATCGCGAATTTGTTTATACGCTATATCCGGAGGAGCGGAAATTTCCCGTTGATTCACCGTGCGGACAAAACGTATGTGATTGGTTCCGGTGGTACGGCAATTCGCAGTTTCTTATTGTTGATCTGTCGCCCGATTGGGACGCACGGCATTTTCTTGTTGACAGGCAGCCGTTTATTTCGGGTCTGAAAAATTTGGAAAAGGCGCAGGTTGTTACCCGGTACAAAGTTATCGGGAGTACTATTCTGTATAAAGTACTTCAAAATCCGGATACGTTTAACTGATAATTATGTGATTTTTTGAGTCGGTATTATAATGGCATCATATGAAAACACAAAAAATTAACTCCCCTGATTTTGCAAAACGATCCCATGGATAATCCTTCAGAATTTATCCGACGCATTCCTTACTCTGGATCATTGGATACATTCGTTGCCCACGTGGTGAAGGCTCTACAATTGGGCGAGTTTATACAATATTCAATTATTACGGTCGGATATGAAGATTTAAATATACGGCTTGAGACGAAATCCTCTGTTTATCTGGTTAAATGCTTCGGTTCGTTCCGGGACTATGCTAATTGCAAACGCTATGTCGATATACTGACTCAGGTGGTTGACCGGGGAATACGTCACCCAAAACTCTATGAGAATGCAGGCTCATTCCTTCATAATTATAAAAACGGACAGGAAACAGTATGGTACTGCGTCATGGATTTTATAGATGGAAAAAGTTTTTATGATCTCGGAGTCCGTCCCACAAAAGAAGAGGCAATAGTACTCATACAGGAGGCGGCAAAAATAAATTCATTGGATATCACTCCTGATGATTATTACGATGAGTGGTCTCCTGTTAATTTTGTGAATGAATATTCGTTAAAAAGACAATATCTCTCACATGAAGCGCAATCGTATCTTGATACTTTTGTCAAACCGTTCTCATTAATTAATCTATCTGCGTTAACTCAGGCATTAGTCCATGGGGATATTATACGCGCTAATGTGATAAAGGACTCCCACGCAAACCTCTATATTGTTGATTACTCTATGGCTGCCAGAAAACCGAGGCTTCAGGAATTATCAGTGCTATTATGCGGAATGTTTTTTAATGAAAACGATCCGTCTCATTTTACCCAATACTTAGATTTGGTAAAAAAAGTCTATACGCCGGTATTGCCAAAGATTGAGTATGAGGCGTTGCCTCTCTTCATAACAGCCGTATTTGCCATGTATGCAATGCAGGGGGAATATTCCAGGGCAGTAAAAGACATGCATACAAAAGAAAACGACTATTGGGTCACGGTCGGGAATATCGGATTGCAATATTGCCAATCAAAATGAAAGAAATATTATATTAATCACGCCTCATGAATATGCGTTGTATTCTTTGCGACATACCATTTAGCCGAAAGAACACTATAACCAGTGAATTTGGAAAACAATATGGTTTATAATACGAATACATGAATAATGCAGATCAAGGGTCCTTAGCAATTCCGGAATTTTTTCAGCCGTCTGACGATTTAGAGCCTCATAAACAGGAAGTCGCCAGGCTTGCTTACACATTGTTTGCGAGATTGGATGAAAAGATCGGAGGGGCTCTGGGATTTAAAGGGAGTATTCTGGAAGAAATGTATCAACGGAGAGGTAAGAATGGCCAAAGTCCGATTGACACAAACGGACTTGATCCGGCCATAAGTCGGTTCGTACGGGGTTCTTCATTTTTTATCGAACTACCCGCACGACCGCACCAAGTCCATCCGCATTATGAAATTAATTGTGGTCTCGGTCTTCATCCAAAGATTCAAGTGCCGACAAATGACGGATCTTTTAATTTCGATGTATTAACGGGTCCGACCGGAAGAGAATTTCATACGGTGAGGATTGTACGATATTACAACGATGCTCAGGGTGATTTCTCTCACGCTCGGGAGGTGACAACATTTTCAGATAATTTTCATATCGGACAACCCGATACTCCGCTTCGTATCGAAGAGAGACTTCGTGATCAAAGAAAAGTCTCCGTCGCATACAGTACTATCACGGATGACGGTACGGTGACATTGGAAGATCAACAAAGAATCATGATACTTCCTGATTCACCGGGTGTAGATGGTATATATCATGTTTCGACTAATGCGATAGCGTGGTCTCAGCATTCTTGGAATTTAGATAAGCCAAGTGTAAAAGAAGATCCGGGTTATCTTATGTTTACTCACCGCGGGGATACATGGTCATTTCCTAAACAAACGAATATTTATGAGGAGTTACGGAATATAACCGCAAATTCTGAATCGTTACCCGAAGGTGATCTCTCTTTACCGTAAAGGGAAGTGGAAAAAGTTAAATTAATCACGCTTCATGAATGTAAAAACGGGTCGATCCACGAAAGTAAACCATCTGACCGTTCGATAAAGTTTTCACATCGAATAGCGTTCATAAGAAATCCGTCGAGAAGATCAAGCTCAATATTGTGCCAAAGTGACTTCTTATCCGTATCTTCATCGCCGATGTAGTAGTTCACGACCCGACTCAAATTAAATATGCGTTTTAAAATATCTTCCGTTGGTGATGGTGCTAATCCGTTTTCGTAACCACGGCAGAGAACTTGTCCGGAAGCAAAATAATAGGTAGGAAATGTTATACTGATTTTGGTTAATGCCTCACGCAAATCCGTTTGAATTGCCTGCACCTCTAGCATTTCATTAATGAATGGCTGTGATAGGTTATCCCTCGGTGGGAGGGAGGGTGCATGAATTTTGATGAAGTATTTATCGTTATTTATAGAAAGTGTTGACAGAAGAGATTGCACGCTGAAAACGCCGGTCAACCTTGACATTTTTCTTCCCCTGTCAAGTTCGACGTCATCTGCTCCTTTAACAATTTCTTTCAATCCTTTTTCGATGGAATGCAGTATTCCCGGGTTTCGCTTTATAAAGCGATCTCCATCCGGCGAGATTAAAATGGCCGCCTGGGTTTGACGTCCTTCTCTGTCATAATATCCGGGCGTGAGAATTCCATGTTTTTCTGCCGGAAAAATCCTATTTTCGAAACGATCTTTATATCCATCCAGACGCAGGAAATGCCGTACTTGTGGATGAGGCATATATTGGATCTCGTTATTGGTAAAACGCCTGGTTTCGTTCATATATAGTCTGTATTACTACAGGATAGTATATTATAGCAAATGGCGCCAGAAAGGGATAATTAGTGATATTTTTTTTGTTGTACTGTACGTTACAGCAGCTAAGCATAAATCATGGTACATTTCGTTTAATGAACATCGTTATCCTTTATGATTCCCGGTTCGGGAATACGAAAAAGGTGGCAGAAGCAATTGCCGGTACGTTTGGGAAACCGGATAAAGTCAGGTTGTTGGAGGTCGGTAAGGCGAAACATGCCGATGTTACCAAACCCGATCTCCTTATCGTCGGCTCACCTACGCATGGAGGGAGGCCGACGCAGGCACTCCAGACATTTCTCGATTTTATCCCGCTTCATAGCCTTAACAGAGTAAAAGTTGCCTCATTTGATACGCGGTTTGAGGCCAAAGACGTCAATTTATTCCTTAAACTCCTTATGGGTGTCATCGGCTTTGCTGCCCCGAAAATCGCCAATCTCCTTGTGTCCAAAGGTGGAAATCTTATCATCCCTCCTGCCGGCTTCATCGTTATGGGCAAAGAAGGCCCGCTCAAAGACGGAGAGCTTCTTCGCGCTGCCTCCTGGGCAATATCTATCCATACCGCGATGGTATAATGAAGTTGCTTTATGCTGTCGAAACTTCTGTTCCGTATTCTCTCGCCGCAATATAAACATCCCAAAGGATCCTTAGGAAAATTTGTCGGACGGAAAATGGACCAAATGAACGATACCCAGAACGACTGGGTTCTGTCGCTAATAAACCTACGGTCAACCGATACCGTTCTTGAAATCGGATTCGGTACAGGAAAAACCCTCACGAAATTATCCGATAAAGTGACGAAAGGACTGGTCTACGGCATTGATCCCTCAAAAACTATGTACGATACAGCTTCACAATTATTAGAAACAGAAATCCGTATCGGGCGGGTGAAATTATTTCATGGCGCTATCGAAGATTTTCCCATAACAGATATACGCTTCCAGAAACTAATTGCCGTCCACGTGGTTTATTTTTGGGATGACCTCGCTAGTGTTTGTTCCAAACTATTCCGGCTTGCTGCAGACGGCGCTCTGGTCGCCATTTATTTCGTTTCACCCGTAATGTCTTCGACGAAAGTTTTTCGTGAATATTCCGGTGATGAAATAAAGAGAGCTCTTACATCAGCAGGATTTAGGGAAGTTGATGTGTATAAAAAGAAATTCGGCCCTCAAAACGGCATTTGTATTGTGGCGAAAAAATAATAGCCAATTTCACTTCGTGTGAGATAATAAACGGATGAACATCCTCATCCCTCTTTCCCTCTCTTTTGTTCCGATGATTATGTGGGGGATGATGGATGTTTTTGGCGGACTCATCGCCCGCAAGACTCCCGCCACGGTTGGATTTTTTGCTTCGCAGGTGGCGGGACTTCTTATTTCATTCTTATTCCTGCCGTTTATCCCGATGCCGCATGTTGTCACGATCATCCCTCTGTTTCTTATCGGGATTCTCCCAGTGTTTTCATGGCTTCTGTATTTTAAAGCGGCGCAGATCACCGACATCTCTGTTGTCGGCCCGCTGTCGCGCGTTGATTTTGTTATCACAAGCGTACTTGGCATGATAATACTTCACGAAGCTGCGACGCCCGCGAAATTCATAAGCATCGTGTTGGTTTTTGCGGGCGGACTCCTCCTGTCCCTCAACTGGTCGAAGTTCCTGCATAGTAAAATTCCGGGATTTTCAAAAGGCGCGCTCCTTGCGCTCGGATCATCCGCAGCCGTGGGTCTCCAGTTATTTTTTATGGCGCCAGAATCGCGCGTCAACGGCTGGTTCTATACATCGTTATTCTTACGGATTGCGGTTACAGCGTACGCAGGAATATCAGTGCTCGCCTCCAAACAAACGAAGGCGTTATTCGCTTGGGGAAAACTTCCCTGGAAATTAATTTTGGGAATAGGGATTGTGGATTTCGTCGGGTTAAGCGTCTATAACTTTACCGTTATCCACTACGCGGTTTCGTATGTATCTGTGATCGTTTCCTGCGCATCTCTCGTCACCATCCTTATCGCCCGCGTGTGGCTTCGCGAACGCCTCCGCCCGCTCCAATACGCGGGCATCATCCTCATGATTCTGGGAATTATTAGTCTACAGATGGGGTAGGAGAAAATTGTGATAATATATTTCCAATGCAAAGCGGTTTTACTCCTATCACTGGATCAAAGATTTACTGGGAAAAAGTCGGTCAGGGAGAACCGATTGTTTTCGTCCATGCTGACGCACTTGATACCAGACAATGGGATTCGCAGTTAGCTTACTTTTCCAAAAAATATACCGTCATACGGTACGATATCCGCGGATTCGGGAAATCAGACGTTCCCGCCGATGAGCCATATTCGTTCTCCGAAGATTTATATGTATTACTCGGATCTTTATCCGTCACGAAAGCCCACTTTGTCGGGTTATCACTCGGAGCCGCCATCATCATTGATTTGGCATTAACGCATCCGGAAATAGTCCGCTCATTGGTGTTAGCGGATGCCGGAATTTCCGGTGACGGGTTTAGCGACGCGTTTATGAAACGTATCAAACGGATCACAGATCTTGCAAAAAGCGGGAATCTGGATGCGGCAAGAAAAATCTGGTTGGATCTCGCGATTTTCGATATTTCGAAAAAAATGCCGAACGTTTGGAAACAAATTCAGAATATGGTAGACGTAACAAGCGGGTACCGCTGGTATGGCATCAATCAGCCAGTCGACATAGCGCCTCCGGCAGTCGAAAACTTGTCAAGTATAAAAGTTCCGGCATTAGTTCTGGTGGGGGAGCATGATATTGAAGATTTTCAGCGGAAATCGTGTCTCATTCACGAAAAAATTCCCGGCAGTCAATTTGCCGCAATTCCCGCTGCGGGCCATCTCTCAAACATGGATAACCCGGAAGTATTCAATGGGACAGTAGATTCCTTTTTAACGAAAAGTTAATCCTTAATAGTTTTCTTTTTGAGAAACCTTTGGTAGCGGAGGGTATTTCATTGCAAGTATAGAATTTTCGGTTCGTCTTACAGTTGACTTGCCTGTGATTTAGCTTATAATAGCGGTCAATAGTCACAATTTATCTGAACGGGCCAACACTATGCCAAAACGAAAAGATCAGGAGCAGGACAGTATACGAGACGACGGAAAAGTCGCAACAATTCTTGTGGAAGATGCAATTTACGAATCCCACACATCACCTGGATTTCATGGAGATGATTCCGTCAGAAAAATTCTTGCTAATTTAACGGGTCCTGACGGAGAAAACGCAACACAATTTGTTATGGCAACAACGTTAGGCGATGAACAGGCAGCTGAAGCGCTCGGAGTAACACCTGTGTATCACCCGCAGATCACTGAGCTAGATAGAATAAACGTAACGGCAAAAGCACTGCGATTGGAGATGATTGGCCAATTACAAAATTATCTTGCTCTTCCTGAGGATGCACAAGGTCAGTTTTTAGCCCGCGTTATGGTGTCTCATGGTCCGGGACCCTCAGACATATCCGAAGTGACAGAGTAGATTTTCCCAGGTGTATCAACATTCTTGGATTTCTCAGAATCTCAGGGTATGGGAATTGTTTTCTATTATAACTTATAGTATTATATCGGGATGATGAGAGACTTTGACCAATCTGCTCACGTGTCACGACTTATAAGTGATAGAGAGGTCTCACGCGGGGAAATTCAGTCCGGGGCCTATAAGGAAAACGCCGACCGGTCATTTATCGCTTACAAAATGATGATTCCGGTCCTTGAACCGATCATTCTTTCGCTTGTAGAACAAAAATCAGTCGTCAAAGGGCTCGACGTGGGTTGCGGGACAGGGAGAGCAGCAGCCGGAATCGCGGATAATTATCCCAGTGTTCACATGCAGGGAGTCACACTTATCTATCATCCGCCAGTCGGGGATCACCGGTTCCTTCCGCGTCATAAAATTAGAATAGCCAATGCAGGAAATACTCACTACCCTGAGCGGAGTTTTGATTTACTTCTGGCCGTGGGGTCGCTCGACACCAGCGATACATTAGAATATGAAGGCGCGGCCGTGCTTAAACTACTCGCCAAGGGCGGATTTTTTATATTTGCCCCCGCTGTGTGGAGTAAATATTCAGAGGAGGCCCTTGCCGGCGTTACAAAATCTGCGGAAGAACAGGGTATATCTTTTTTCCGTGATCGCAATGACTTCGGATATCCGTTTTTTGTGTTTATGAGAAATTAGCGAAGAAGTAATTAAAGTGATATTGCAGAGAAGTGGAGGTGCTCTTCAATGCATTTTTCGTGCGTAGGATGATAAGAATACAAGCATGGCATTGGTGATACATATCACATATTAAATTTCTTCCGATATGTCATACTGAAGATAAGAAATTATATGGAGAATGATATAAATCCACCCAAAACCGTCACGCCCGTGCCTCCCGTGGCTCCTCCTCCGGCCAAACCAACCACCCCTTCTGTCCCGCCGTCACCTCGCCCGGAATCAAACAAAATGACGGTTGTCCTTGTCATCATTCTTGCTTTAATTATGGGCGGTATCGGGGTATTAGGATACCGATATGAATCGCAGTCCGGGAAAAGCAAACCTGACGTGATAAAAATGCCCGGTACATATCAGGGGCTTGCAACGCCCCAGGCGACTCCGACTTCAACTCCGACACCTATTGCGATACAAACCGGGTTAGTTGATTGGCTACCGGCGCCGCAACCGGTTGCAAGTGTCGGCTTTTTTGCGCAACTAGATTCCTTTTATCCGTACAACGTAGATTATTGTCAGAGCGGTTCGAATTGTACGAACATGCTCCACACGACGGACACATATGAGCCCAAGGCGACGTATTATCGGGTCGGCACCATGAAGACAAAATATGCCGGTGCTCCTGTGTATCTTGCGATTGTCCGTGGACTCTTAACCACACATGTGTTCAAAGGCATCGGGACGGAAAAAGATTTTGCACACGACTACAGTACGCTTGCTCTGTTTATTAAAACCGGTGATAATACGTTTGTTTTGCCGAATGATTATGGAAATTCGGGATTTGTCTGTCGCGACAACTGTACTATAGACACGTTTCAACCGAATCCAAAAGCAGGCATATCGTTTGATAAAGATCTTTCCCTTGATGTTGTGGGATCAAAGAGTGAATTCGACGATACACAAACAGGACTCAAAATTTTCGTAACGAGGACGAATAATATGTTTTCTCCTTCGACGCTCTTCCTTATAAAGGATTTCGCCAACGGGTACGCACTCTATTCCAATGAAGATATTCATAATAATCCGATAAAATTGAAAACTATCCTCAATACTACCTTTACGATGCGCCTGCCAACCGGGCTTGCGGGGGATGTGAATGGCGATCCGTATAACGACGGGTTTATCTATAAAAAAGATCCCAACCCTGAGGCGTATTCGCCGTTTAGTGACGCGGCACAGATTACGTGGACAACCGGTGACCCGCCGGCACTGCTTCCGCCGCCCGTTTCAACTCCATCCGGCAGTATGATGACGCTCAAGGGGGTAAGTTATACGACGGATTATGACGGATGCTGGGGGACGATGCTCATTGATGGGATATCCTCTGACAGTGAATTCCTGGACGTTCACAATAATCTGACGGCCGTTGCAACGACAGACAAGGGCGATACGTTATACGACATAAATGCCAAGGATTTTAAAATCTTTCAGGAATTTTGGTTATATAAAGTCTCCATCCCGGGAACATTTAATTTGTCATATGACGATTATCTGAAGTTGAAACCGATTCTTGTCTGGAAAAATAAACTTGGTGTTTACCGGATGATTTTCAGAAGCGAACTCGTATTAACGAAATGCTGGGCCGAACCGCTTATCTACTTATATCCAACGCAACCGACCCGGGTAACAGTCGGGCTTGATAAAACTATTACTCTCAAAGAGTCAGAGCCTCCATATGGCGACGGATGGACAGTGACTGCATACCCTGACGGGAGTATCTACTCATCAATAAAAGACAGGTATTACTCATCACTCTATTGGGAGGGGAACGCACCTGCGCCCAACCAGCCCGCTATTTCCAACGTCGTTACACAAAGGGATATTCACACCTATTTCGTATCGGCGCTCACCAAGTTCGGACTCAATGAAAAAGAACGGAAGGATTTTGAGAATTATTGGGAGCCGAAAGTCACCGGGAGCCCGTATTACCTCATATCATTTTATGATACGAACGCTCTTAACCGGGTCGCGCCCCTCCACATCAATCCCGTACCCGACACGGAGATCCGGGTGCTTATGGAGTACACGAGACTAACACGGCCGATCGCCGTTGATTCGCTGGGATCGGAATTCTATAAAACTCCAAAACGGATAGGCTTCACGGCCGTTGAATGGGGCGGAATACTTCATAAATAACATATAATATAGGTATATGCGTACTGTTTTCATATTCCACGGAACGGCAAGTAATCCGAAAGGTAATTGGTTCCCCTGGCTTAAAGAACAACTGGAATCACCGGATTGCCGGGTGTTCGTTCCGACCTTTCCGACCCCTGACGGAGAATCATTATCAGCGTGGCTGGGCGTTTTTGACGGATACCGGAAGTTTATCGATGAAAACACTATTTTTGTCGGTCACAGTAAAGGAGGTCTGTTTTTACTCCGAATTCTCGAGCGGGTAGAGAAACCCGTTAATGCGGCATTTTTCGTCGGAGCGCCGATCGGGATAAAACCCATTAAATTTTATGACGAGGATACTGCATTCAGTGGCGGGTTTGATTTTGACTGGCAGAAAATCAAATCCAATGCGCACAATTTTTTCGTCTATCATTCCGATAATGATCCGTATGTGTGTTTAGAAAACGGGCAACAGCTTTCAAAAAATCTGGGGGTACGATTAACCTTTATTCCTCATGCCGGGCACCTTAACGCAGAAAGCGGATATACAACGTTTCCCCAACTTCTTGCACAAATATCCGGCATAAAATAATTGTTTTGGGATTTGATTTGTAATATATCTTACAATTATCTACACTATAGTTAGTACTTATTTGTTAAAGAAAGGAACTATATGGGAAATGTGACGATTCCGATAAATTATCTCGCTGTTTTTGCAGCTGCGGTGGTCAGCATGATCGTGGGATCTCTCTGGTACGGGCCGTTATTCGGCAAGCCCTGGATGAAGGAAATGGGGTTTAAGTCAACGAAAATGAGTGACGCGATGAAGCAGGGGATGGCAAAGTCGTACGGGCTCATGTTCGTTGGGTCCCTCCTTATGGCCTACGTACTTGCCAACGAACTTGTTTTTTCCGGTAATTTTATGCAGACATCTGGTCTTTCGGTGGGTCTGACCGGAGGATTCTTTAACTGGCTCGGATTTGTCGCTCCCGTTTCACTTGGTACGGTCCTTTGGGACGGAAAAAGCTGGAAGCTGTGGTTTATGAACAGCGGCTATTATCTGGTGTCGCTCTTACTCATGGGATCACTCCTGTCAGTTTGGAAGTAATCTGAGCGTTCAGTTACCCATAATTATCCTATAATATTTACATACCAGTTTTATCCTGGTATACTACCGTTTTACCGCCCGGATTCACAATTCCGGTCATAAAACTGTATGATGCCTGAAGATCATTCAAAAGAAGTTCTACGGGGAGAAAAGAGCACCACGATCATGATGCCGGACATCGCAATCTTGGAACTTCCGCACCTTCCGATTATTTGGGGCCTATTTGATCAGGAATTATTTTGGGAAAACCGCGACCGTTTACTTACAGAGTGGGATAGTTCTGAACTCGCACCGCATCAACGGGAATTATTGGCGATCTTGTCCGAGGATGAAATCCATGATTACGAGCCGTTCCTCCGAAATACAGATCAGTGGACGGAAGTGAAAAACAATATCACAAAAAATGTTCCGGAACTCGTTTTAGATGATTATTCCGGGCTCCTCAATAGTGCAACGTATGTTACTCGTATGCGCCAGCATCTTAATCGGGCGGCAGGAAAGACCGTTATAATGGGCACATTGCATTACAATCAGCTCCTTACACACGCGGCTCTCCACGAAGAGTCAGCGGAAGACAGCCCCGCGATCGCTGAAATTGTTTTTGACCGGCATATTGATTCTGTGGCCGCCAAGCTTCCGATAACTTCCGCGAATTTCTATTGGCATTTGGGAAAATATGGGCTCATTGATACGCCGGTGTTTATCGGGGTAGACCCCAAGGTGATTGATTGGTTTCTCACAAGCGGGCAGAGTAAAGAATTACCGAGAAATATCGTGATGAACCGTGACATAAGGCCGGAGGATATAGACGCCTCCCTCCATCAAGTAGTACAAATCTTGGCAGAGCGGCATATAACGAATGTTACATACAGCGTCGACCTTGACGTTCTGTCTCCGTTTGATGGCGGGATGTCCGTCCGGTATTCACCGCTCCTTCCATATTTGGGTTTGGGGTGCCAAATATTGCCCGACAGACTATTGCCACCTGATCTTCTCGTCATGAATTCGCTACTTTACCCAACTCCACAGATCAGGCACCTCCTGGAGGCAAAAAATATACCCGTGGTGCAGGATTTGCCCTGGCTTCGTCAACATAGGGAACGCATCGTGAATCCGGTAGCGCCCTCGCAGCCTTTATACGCCGGAAATCAGTTAATCACCGATATTGTTAAGCCCGGCGGATTGAGTTTGAACCGTACGAAAGAATTACTAGCAAAACTGAAAACGGAAATTCGGACGGCCGGAATCCATGAAGGAATTCCCCTCAAAAATGGAGCAACGTATACGGGGTCGGTTGTTGAAATGTTCGGATTCGAGTCTCACGATCACGCAACTTCAAAAGCCGCGATAGAACTAAAGGACGCTATAAATGCGTAAGTAGTTCGTATAACCGGAGACTGATGAGCGCGTGGATGAAAAAGTGCGACTATCCGCTGGTGCAACTTGGTTCACTATTAGTCGTCGAGTACACGATGACTATTATATGATATAATAAGATAGAGTTTGATATGCAAGAAATACGAGATAATATTGACGCCGACGAAGCAACTACGCCTGTGTATCGCAGGTTAAATCCTGACGATTTGGCAGAGTTGCAAAATTATTTTCATGAACAAATTGCCAATATACAGGGCATCATAGAGGATATTCGTAAGCCGTTGGTAGAGCGCGAAAAAGAGAAAACCGAGATAGATGCAATCTCTAATCCTGTTATACGATTTGTGAAACAATGGTCTATATCAGACGATTTGACGGATAGATTAGGGAAAGATATTGAAGAGGAACAGCAAAAAATAACCCATATAAATGGATTACTGCTGAATTTAACACCCGGATCAGATAAACGAAGTCGAATTGATCAGGTGAAAGCTGCACTAATAAAAGATATACGCGTAAACTTAAAAGGAGAAACGTTACCAGGGGTTGATACTATTTCTCGACAAACCCACAGGGAGGCAATTGAGGGTGCAGAGAAGGCTGCTCATATGTTGGGCCTCCTCGATCCGGCGGCTGAAAAGAAACAACGAAAATTTATCGAATCTAAGGCCAGACTGTTGCTCCTTGACGGGCCGGAAATCGTAGAATAATAATTTTTTCCGGTTTGCTTTTACTTTTGCTTGCGGGAAGAACGATTTTTTAGTACAATAACTTTGGTAAACATAGCTGCTACCGCAGATGTGGGGCAGTTTTTTTATTAATTACGTATGGCATCTCCGCAAACAACATTAACAGAAGAACGCGATGTACCGCTTGATAAAGTCCGGAACATTGGCGTTATCGCGCACATTGATGCCGGGAAAACCACTACAACCGAGCGGATTCTCTACTACACAGGCCGGACCTACAAAATCGGAGACATCGATGAGGGGACGACACAAATGGACTGGATGGAGCAGGAGCGCGAGCGGGGAATTACCATCGTTTCAGCAGCCACCACGACGTTCTGGAAAGGATACCGTTTCAACATCATTGATACTCCCGGACACGTCGACTTTACCGCAGAAGTTGAGCGGTCCTTGAGGGTTCTTGACGGGGGTATCACCGTCCTTGATGCAGAGGAAGGCGTACAGTCGCAATCCGAAACCGTTTGGCATCAGGCGGATAAATATGCAGTTCCTCGTATTTGCTTTATCAATAAAATGGATAAGGTCGGCGCTGATTTCCGCGCAACCATACAATCTATTATCGACCGACTCGGCGCTAATCCCGCGATTATGGTCGTTCCAATCGGTCGGGAAAATACATTTAAAGGTATCGTTGACCTTCTTCCTCTTAAGGCATACGTATGGAACAGTGATGATTTGGGATCACACGCAGAAGAAGTTGAAATCCCCGCGGATCTCAAAGACGAAGTTACAAAGAGCCGTCACGATCTGGTCGAGAAAATTGCAGAAACCGACGACGCGCTTCTTGAAAAATATTTAAACGGTACGGAGCCGACCATGGAAGAGCTCAAAGCCGCACTTCGCCGCGCAGTCATCGCCTACAAACTCGTGCCGATTTATGCTGGGACAAGTCTCCGTAATAAAGGTGTTCAGCCGCTTCTTGACGCTGTTGTTGATTATCTTCCGTCGCCTCTCGATCTTCCGCCTGTTGGTGGAACTGATCCGAGGACAAATGAAAAAGTTGAATTGAAACGGACGAAGGAAGCGCCACTTTCAGGGCTCGCATTCAAAATCCAGATTGATCCCCACGTCGGAAAACTTACCTATGTCCGTATTTATTCCGGCAAACTTGAGTCAGGTTCGTATGCATACAACTCGACAAAAGGCCTGAAAGAGCGCGTGGGACGGCTTCTCCTCATGCACGCCAACCAGCGTGAAGAGATAAAAGAAGCATATGCCGGAGAAATCGTTGCGGTCGTCGGATTTAAGGATACGATCACCGGTGACACCATCTGTTCAGAAGATAAGCCGATCGTCCTTGAGAAGATTACTTTCCCGGAGCCGGTTATATCCCTTGCTATCGAACCCAAGACGAAAAATGATCTTGAGAAGATGGGCTATGCGCTCCAAAGGCTCGCCGAAGAGGATCCGACGTTCAAAATTAAATCAAATCAGGAGACGAATCAGACCATTATCTGGGGAATGGGCGAGCTGCACCTTGAGATTTTGGTCGACCGTATGAAGCGGGAATTTAAAGTTGACGCCAATGTCGGCGCCCCGCAAGTCGCCTACAAAGAAACAATCAAGATTAATGCCGAGGGTGAGGGGAAATATATAAGACAATCAGGAGGCCGTGGGCAATACGGTCACGCGCTCGTTCGTATTGAACCCAAAGGCCGGGGTGAAGGATTTGAATTCGTCGATGCAATTAAAGGCGGAGCAATCCCGCGTGAGTTTATCGCGCCAATTGAAAAGGGTGTCAAAGAAGCGATGGAGAATGGCGTAGTGGCAGGTTATCCGGTCGTTGATGCCAAAATAACGCTTTACGACGGATCGTACCATGATGTCGACTCGTCCGAGGTCGCTTTCAAGATCGCAGGATCTATGGCATTCCAGAATGCTGCCCGCCAGGCACAACCGACCATCCTAGAGCCCATTATGAAGGTCGAAGTGACGACACCTGATGAGTTTATGGGAGATATCATCGGAGACTTGGGCGCAAAACGATCACAAATCCAGGGAACAACGAAGCGTGGACACGTGACGGTCATCGTCGCCTTGGTTCCACTGGCTGAGCTTTCCGGTTATGCCACATCTCTCCGGAGCATGTCCAAAGGTCGGGCTACCTATTATATGGAGCCCAGTCACTACGAAGAAGTGCCGCGGAACATTCAGGAAAAGATCATCGCCAAAGAAGGTCGCACTACAGGTGCTGATAACAGGGGACAGCAGAATTAAATAACGCCTCAGTTCTTTCATCCCGTTTGTATATTTTGCATGTATATCCCTCAACATTGCTATACTAACTATGTATATGGTTGAGGGTGATATAGATTCATTGGTCAGAGAGAGAAGGGATGCGTATGAATCCGTTCCGGAAGTTCCGTTATCCTATGCGGATTATGATACGCGCGAACCCTGGGGATTCAGGAGAATTATCGCAGAGTCGTCCGATGTACTATTTTCCCGTGAAACCCGCAATATAATCGTTGCCCCCGTGCAAGCTGAGATGAATAATTTGTATTTATTTTCATTTCTCCGTCAGCTAGATGAGCAGAAAGGAGTAAAAGGGGATATAGGAGTGATTTTATTAATTAATGAGAATCGGGATAGCATCGCGCATTATTTCGGCAGGTATGGAGATGATGGATTGGGTAATACCCCTATTCCGGAAAATATCCGTACGGCACAGTACCTATCTTTATTGCAGGAACACAATTATGAGGGAATGAGAGGGATTGGAATTTCGGATGAATATATACAATTATCGAAACAAATTAACAAGAATCATAAACTACGGATTCGATTTGATTATGTATTGGTAAATTCTTCCCAGAAAAATTTCGGTATGCTGAGAAGATATTTACTTGATTTAGCGGACTCATTTCATGCGAAGGATCTCGCTGAAGACGATTGTATTATTCATTTGCAGGATATTGATACCATGTTGACGGCTCATCATATACACAATCTTGACAAACTATTTCAGGATAAACAAATACAGGCAAATATAAGCGAGTGGGATATCGCTCCCGGGGTTCATGAAGGATATATTGAAGGAAAGGACGCTTCACGGGATGTATTATCTTCAATAGAGGCGTACCGGGCTCACAAATATGCGGGTGAGATAGCTACCATTATCAATGGGACATATTCCGCGGGCACTCCGACCATGAGCGGACGATTATCGGCGTTTAAGCACCCCGAAGTGGTGCATGCGTTAACGGTTCACGGGGCCAATGAAGATTATGCCGTTTCAGGAGCTTTAGAGAGAATATTCCGCGGACACATGGGGCACAGCGGCGAGGTATACAGAGTTGACCGGGTGAGGAATACGGGGGATGTTATAGTAAAAACTGACGCAGAATTACGATTTCAGTTTATACGACGGGAAGCATACAGAACTGTAAACGTGCTATATCCCGAGGTCATCCGGTTAGCGAGAGAAGCAGGGTATAACAGTCAATCAAATAGAATTTTGCACGCGGTCGTTGGAGAGCGGTTAGATTTTAATAATAGAATTTCAAACCAACATGATAAGGAGCGTTTATTACGCGATGACGTCGATGATGTTTGGGAGACCGATCCCCGTTATGTGCGTAAGTTTTTTGGAGATGAATTAAAATTATGGAGAAAAATTGTGACTCATGATATTCCGGAAATTATGCCCTTATTAGATAAAGCGGATGCATCCGGGAACGTAGGATCATTATTATTCTTCAAAAAAGTTATGGAAAACACTCGGTATTGGATAACTCACGAATATCCGATGCAATTTTCATCCGGCAGAGCGGGTGAATTCGGATCAGAACGCGAAATGCAGGATTTTTCAAAATATTTACTCCGTCAGTTATTTTATTGGAAGAATTTTATCCGTGATATCCGAACGGATTTTGTCATACCTGAAGAAACGACAGAGTATATAGTGTACACAAAATCATTACTATCGCATGAATTTTTAAACGGAACATCCATCGATAAATCTTCAAGATATTCACAGATATATCATAAAGAAAAATTGCTCGAGAAGGCGAAACTCCGCCTGAGAGAGGAACGTGTTACCAGGGCAGTAGAATCGATTGCTACCCATCGCGAAATAACTGAAAATGACAGGGTTTTCATCGAACCGTTCTTACAACACTTTCCCGAAGTAGCAGAATTTGTGAGAGAAGAATACAAACGGGGAGTGGACACGCATGATATAGTTCAAAGCGTTCTTCAATATGATTTTATTTATCCGTCAGAGGAGATGAGTGAATCGATCATAACACTGCGCGCAATAAAAGCATTTTTATTAGAACATAATTTGCATATCGACTAATTAACCGTCATGAACGTTATCAAAGTGCCTCTAATATTCAGGAGATAATCATCGCCAAATAAAGCGCACCACGGCAGCGGATAACCGAAGATAAACCACAAATCACAGGCTCGCCGTTGTGTTAAATAAGCTTATAGTATATAATTGCATTTAATATGGTGGCTGCGGAACAAATTAGAAAAGGCATATCATCAGTAAAAAAATATATCTCGGACGAAGCTGATCGTTATAGCTCTTCAGAAGCAGAGCTTTTTTTAGAAGTACTGTTACCTCTTGTCGGCTTGGAAGTCGTTGGTGCTGCTTATGCAACAGATCTGATCTTACACGGTGATAAAAATTTTTTATATCAAGAAACTAAGTACTTCCCGAGAGGTGATACTCCTAACGATGTTAAAGCAACACTGACCTATACCCCATTAGGGTTCGGAATAGTTACGGGGGCAATTCTGACGCGCCATTCGTATCATAGCTTTAAAGAGAACGCATTTGATCAAGAGAAAATTGAAGAGTTGGGTAAGTTTGGAGCAGCACGACGTGCGTTCCTTAAGCTAGTATTCTATGATACTGCGAGAAACGCAGCATGGTCTTTGGTGTCAACCGGTTTTGGTTTTTTTATGGAGCCGACTGTTATCGGAGCTGCTGTTGATGAGCATTATCTTGATCAACGTTTACAAAAAGAGCAATTTACTACTAATTTAAGGAATATCCAAAAACTGGTTGAGGAGACAGTAAATAATAGAAATTCACACGTGAGTCTGGATAATTATACAGATCAGGCCCGCGAAATTATATTAGATTATACCGCAGTAGCGCGTGAAGCTTTTGCAAGTGATGATCCAACCAGAAGGTTGAATGCAAAACACATATTTGCATGGATGTGTCTTAATACAACTGGCGATAGAACAATCTACGAAGCTTATTTTAAAGATAAACTCCCATTGGATCCGAGTGAATATCCGCAATTATCTCCGGATGATCAACGAAAAGTGGATTTATTTGTCGAATCCTTTGATATGGTTACGAGTGTGTTAGAAGTTAAGACGCGCTTTAAAGAGGAAACGTACCCAAATTCGGTGTTATCAAACGCTATGATTGAAGCTGCCTTCCGCACTATGGCATTAGTTATTAATCCAAACCTGGATAATTGGAAGGTCGACGATTTTACCATCACCGCACAGACATTAACAAATTCAGGGGTAATAAATAGAACAACTACCGGTGCTCCTAAATATACTTCTTTTCAGGAAGGTGACACACCCTCTTATGAAGACAGGTCATTTGTACTCCATTTGGATCCGCATGTTGGGGAAAATTATTAATAATCGTAGTATCCGTTTATTAATAGAGATAAACGAAGTTGTTTGTAAATACTAATTTTACCTCATTCCCTTCTTGCGCAAATCTAAACCGGATGTTAAAATACCCGTACCGAATCATCTCACAACTCATTATTACCTGATTTAGATGATGAGTTTATGAGGTGATTTGTCTGTATTGGTATTTATTAACAAATAGTTGTCCGCCGTTACTTACTGTTCGCCTTACCTACTATTCGTAGAGCGGCTCACAGAGCGTTTACTGGTGGATCAAGAATCGCTAATCCCGATCAAAGATCGGTAAAGCGCTTCTAGAAAGGCAGTTATGGCTGACCAGCAAAAATTTAATCGCAGCAAACCGCATTTGAATATTGGAACCATCGGCCACGTTGACCATGGGAAAACAACCCTTACGTCAGCTATTACCCACGTGCTTGCAAAAAAAGGTTTTGCAAAAGCACTCAAGTATGAAGAAATCGATAACGCACCTGAGGAAAAGGCCCGGGGCGTGACGATTAACATCCACCACTCAGAATACGAGACGGAAAAACGACATTACGCACACATCGATGCTCCCGGACATGCTGATTATGTCAAAAACATGATCACCGGAGCAGCTCAGATGGATGGCGCCATTCTCGTTGTCTCGGCACCGGATGGTCCTATGCCGCAGACCCGTGAACACATTTTACTTGCAAACCAGGTAAACGTTCCGGCTATTATCGTTTTCATGAACAAATGCGATATGGTACAGGACAAAGAACTTCTCGACCTTGTCGAGATGGAAGTCCGCGAGCTTTTAACGAAGTATCATTTCCCGGGAGACAAAGTTCCGGTTATCCGTGGAAGCGCACTTAAAGCACTCCAGGGTGATCCGGAAGCGGAAGCCAAGATCCAGGAGCTTATGGATACGGTAGACAGCTACTTCCCAGAGCCGAAACGGGATCTTGATAAACCGTTCCTTATGCCTATTGAGGATGTTTTCTCAATCAAAGGCCGCGGAACCGTTGTCACCGGCCGCGTCGAGCGGGGCCGCTGCAAAGTCAACGAAACGATGGAAATTGTCGGAATCAAACCGACGCAGACAACCGTCGTTACCGGAGTTGAAATGTTTCGAAAACTCCTTGATGAGGGTCAGGCCGGAGATAACATCGGCGTCCTTCTTCGGGGAATTGAGAAAAACCAGGTGGAGCGGGGACAAGTGCTCGCAGCGCCGGGATCGGTGAAGCCGCATACAGAATTTGAGGCACAGATCTATATCCTTGCCAAAGAAGAGGGTGGACGACATACACCGTTCTTTACAGGATACCGGCCACAATTCTATATAAGGACCACTGATGTAACCGGTGAAGTGACCCTTCCCGCTGGCGTCGAGATGGTTATGCCGGGAGATGAAACAAAGATGACAGCTAAACTTATCGTTCCGGTCGCTCTTGAAGAAGGCGTGCGGTTTGCACTCCGTGAGGGTGGACATACGGTAGGCGCTGGAGTAGTTACGAAGATTATCGCATAAGCCTTACTGCCGTAAGCGTTTGTGTGAAACGAATATATAATGCCGAAAGGAAGAATTCGAGTACGTTTAAAAGCATACGACAGCAGAATCATTGATGATTGTTGTCAGAAGATTCTTGATACCGCCGTGAGGACGGGCGCTCGGGTCGTAGGACCTGTGCCGCTTCCGACGGACAAGGAGCATTTTAACGTGGCGCGAAGTCCGTTCATCGATCGGAACAGCCGTGAGGATTTCATGATTAAGACGCACAAACGCCTTATTGATATCATAGAGCCGACCGACAAGACGATTGATCAACTGATGCATTTGGACCTACCGGCCGGCGTGGATGTAGAGATAAAGATGTGACCTTCATAGGTCATCCCGAGCGAAGTCGAGGGATACCCTTGATTCGTAAAGGATTCTCGGTTCAAGCCCGAGAATGACAATAATATTGATATAGGGGAGATACTTTGGTATACTATGCAGATTGATATGACAATGCATTTGTCTATATCGTAGCGGTACATCAAAAGTCTCGGATGAGAGATCAAAACGACCTCAACCGAGGTCGCTTTTTGTTTATACACGCTGCAATCGGAATTGCACGGTATAATCGATTTTAACTTGTTTTTGTTTATATATGGACGCATTACTTGGAATCAAACAGTCGCAGTCGCAAGTTTTTATGCCGAATGGCAAACGACTTCCGGTCACATTTATTGAGGCCGGTCCGTGCTGGGTCACGGGTATTATTGACACAGGTTCATATAAAAGTTTGCAACTTGCATTCGGAACTCGAAAACACATCAAGAAAGCACAAGAAGGATTAATGAAAAAAGCGGGGTTAACAGAAAAGCCCCGTTTTTTGCGGGAACTTCGTGTAGCCTCCATTCCTGAAGGGATGGCCGTCGGCGCCAAGATCAGCGTCGGTGACGTATTTGCGGTTGGCGATGCCATCAGAGTAGTCGGAACTTCAAAAGGAAAAGGATTTGCAGGTGTTGTGAAACGGCATGGATTTGCAGGAATGCCCCGCACGCACGGAACATCAGACCGTGAGCGTGCTCCGGGTTCTATCGGACAAACAACCACTCCGGGACGTGTCTACAAAGGGAAGCGCATGGCAGGTCGGATGGGTAACGAGCGTGTCACAGTTATCGGACTTGAAGTAGTGGCAGTTGATAATGAAAAGAATTTATTAACAGTAAAAGGGTTGATTCCTGGTGGTTGCAACGGCTTGGTGATTGTTCAGAAAGAAGCATGATATGGCAGTGAAAAAACCAACAAAAATAACGAAAGCTACAAAAGCGAAACCCGTGAAAGCGGCTAAAAAAGCTGTGGTTAAAAAAGTGGTCAAAAAAGCCGTTGTTACAAAAAAACCGGAGAAAAAGACCGTGAGTCTGGCAGCAGTCAAAGTGGAAGCAACCATTACCGGACTTAATGCAACGGTAGTTGATGTCGACGGTAAAGCAAAAGGGAAAATGACCCTTCCAGCTGAAGTATTCGGTGAAAAAATGAATAAACAATTGATTGCCCAGGCTGTCCGCGTTTATTTAGCCAATCAACGGGCAGGAGGAGCAGCAACAAAATCCCGTGGTATGGTTGAGGGATCTACAAGAAAAATTTACCGCCAAAAAGGTACGGGTCGTGCACGACACGGCAACATTAGAGCGCCTATTTTCGTCGGCGGAGGTATCACATTCGGACCGGTACCGCACGATTTTTCCATGAAAATGCCGGAAAAAATGCGCCGGATGGCCCTTGCTTGTGCACTAACGAGTCAATATGAATCAGGGAATGTTGTTTTTGTTGACGGACTGGCATCGCTCAAACCGAAAACGAAGTATATGGCCAGAACTCTCTCGCTTTTGACCGGGAGCGTACCGACACTGTTGGTTGTAGGGCCTGAAACAGGCCATGTGACAAGAACTGCACGAAATATTGCTAATGTCACAATCGTGTCGGCCCAGAGCATTAATACGTATGATGTGGTATCGCATAACAAAGTCGTATTTATGAAAGACGGCGTCCAGGTAGTTAAGGATATCATTACAAAAATAGCATAACTATGAACACAATTGTCAAACGACCATTAATTACGGAAAAATCACTGACACTCGCCTCAACGGGTTGGTATACGTTCATGGTTACCGAACAGGCGGAAAAAGAAGATATCGCAAAAGTGATTGCGAAGTTTTATTCCGTAACGGTGACAGAAGTCCGCACTGTTCATATGCACGGCAAGATGCGCAGAGTCGGCCGCATGCAGAAATATGTGAAAAAAGCAGATTGGAAAAAAGCAATTGTACATTTGAAAAAGGGCGATAAAATTGATGCATTTGAAGTGACGGAACAGGCAGCCACTCCGGGAAAATCGCCTGCGCCGACCGCTAAATAACTATGGAAACACGTGTAAAAAGTTTAACCGTTATATTGTCAAAGAAATCAGGCCGTGATGTCATGGGTCATGTCTCAATCCGCCATCAGGGAGGCCGTGAGAAGCGGTTTTACCGGAAGATTGACTGGATGAGAGAAAAGGACGGAATTAGCGCTACGGTTATTGCGATCGTCTATGATCCGAACAGGACGGCAGATCTCGCACTACTCCAGTATTCAGACGGGGAAAAGCGCTATATTTTGGCTCCGGTAGGGCTTGCGGTCGGACAAAAAGTGATCTCAGGAGATACAGCAGATATTAAAAGCGGGAATGCACTGAAAATCGGATTAATGCCGGTCGGAACGCTCATTCACAACGTTGAAATCAAACCGGGCCGTGGCGCACAGATGATGAGGAGTGCAGGAACTGTAGCGACAGTACTCGCCAGGGACGGCGATCTGGTACAATTAAAACTCCCTTCAGGGGAAATACGGGTATTTAACGCGGATTGTAAAGCGACCGTCGGACAGGTCGGCAATGTCGAACACCGAAATGAAGTCATCGGTACCGCAGGCCGCAGCCGGCATATGGGGAGACGACCGGAAGTACGGGGAGTTGCACAAAATCCGAGAAGTCACCCGCATGGTGGCGGAGAAGGAAGAAGCGGTATCGGCATGAGCTCACCCAAGAGTCCATGGGGGAAGCATACATTGGGTAAGAAAACACGTAAACTCGTAAAATACAGTGACCGGTTTATCGTTCAACATAGAAAGGGTGGTTCAAAGTAAATTGAATCAATAACGAACTATGGCACGTAGCAGCAAAAAAGGACCGTATATAGATCCTAAATTAATAGTAAAAGTAAATAAACAAAAAGCTGGTGGAGAAAAAACGCCGATTAAAACGTGGTCGCGCGCCTGTCAGATTCCTCCGGAATTTGTGGGTCATAGATTTGCGGTGCACAATGGTCACGTATTTTTGGAAGTATACGTCTCAGAAGCTATGGTTGGGCACCGATTGGGAGAGTTTGCACCGACGCGGACGTTCCACGGTCATGGTCAGGTTACAAAGAGAACGATGGATAAAACGTAGTGAGTTATTGGTTCATAGTTCATGGTTTTTAAACTTTGAACAATGAACTTTGAACAATGAACTAAATTATGGAATACCAGGCAACATCAAAATACATAAGAACCAGCACCCGCAAATTGCGGCTTGTCGCTGATGCAATACGATCCCTACATCCTCAGGATGCACTCATTCAGCTCGACCATATGCCAAAAAGCGCTGCACTTCCGATGAGCAAAGTTGTTGCTTCGGCGGTTGCCAACGCGCTTCAAAAACAGGTAAAGGGGAGCGATTTGAGATTTAAGCGGATAGAAGTCATGGGCGGACCGGTGATGAAACGATTTCATGCAGTATCGCGCGGACAGGCACATGCATATAAGAAGCGTATGACACACGTTTGCGTTGTATTAACAGATGAAGGCGGGAAAAAGGAGTAATCATGGGACAAAAAATTAATCCAAAAGGGTTTCGCATAGGCACCGTTTTTACATGGGGCTCCCGTTGGTTTGCCGATAAAAGACGGTATAAAGAATTCGTATATGAAGATGCGAAGCTCCGTGAAGTGCTCCAGGCCAGACTTAAACCCGCCGGTTTGGCGCAGGTCATTATTGAACGGTCAATCAACAAGATGAAAGTGACATTATTTGTTTCCCGGCCCGGTGTCGTCATCGGTCGCGGCGGAAGCGGTCTTGAGGAGCTTAAGAAATTTATTGAAAAATTTCTCTCGCTGCATCAAAATCCTACAAATCCCTATGAGGAAAAGCGGAGTCTTAAAGATGCATCCCGAGTGAAGGTTGAGCTTGCAGTCGAACCGGTAAAAGAACCGAACCTGAACGCATATCTCGTTGCTCAGAATATTTCCGATCAGATGATGAAACGTATGCCTCACAAACGTATCTGTAATCAGACGATCGAGCGAGTTATGTCGGCGGGAGCCAAAGGAGTCCGGATTATCTTATCAGGACGTATCGGAGGCGCTGAAATTGCACGACGGGAAAAATATCAGGCCGGCACGGTCCCGTTGTCGACGATCCGGGAGGAAGTTGATTTTGCTATATTTCCGGCACTTACGAAATCAGGTTATGTAGGAATTAAAGTTTGGATATGCAGGAAGAGTTCATAGTCAATCGTTCATGGTTCATAGAAAACCATGAACTATGAACAATGAACCAATAACTAAAGTATGTTAGCACCAAAACGAGCAAAACACAGAAAAATGTTCAGAGGAAGCCGGACGGGTATCTCTATCCGCGGTTCACAAATTAATTTCGGCGAATACGGTCTTAAAGCGCTGACCGAAGGTTGGGTAACGAGTAGGCAGATTGAAGCCGCGCGCCGTGCTCTGACTCATTATACAAAACGGGGCGGTCGCGTCTGGATCAGAATTTTTCCGGATAAACCGATTACGAAAAAACCGCCGGAAACGCGTATGGGAAGCGGAAAAGGGGATGTTTATGAATATGTTGCAGTCGTTCGCCCTGGACGCATCCTTTTTGAAATGGGCGGAATTTCCCTTGAAGATGCAAAAGCATCTCTCAGGCTTGCCAGTGCAAAACTACCAATACAGACACGGTTTATCGTTAAAGACCTATGAAAAAGAAAGAGAAAACATCATTTCGATCAATGACTGTCGCTGAACTTGATAAAGTGATTACGGAATCACAGTCAAAACTTGCAGCTTTTATGATAAACAGATATAGTAAGCAGTCTAAAAATGTCCATGAAGGACGCGCGCTTCGAAGTAAGCTCGCTGTAGTCATGACCGCGAAACGCATGAAGGAGTTTAACCATGAATAACCAAAATACGACAATAACTATGGGTGCAAACGGGAAAATATTTACCGGAGAAGTTGTATCGGTTAAAACAATAAAAACTGTGGTTGTTGCTGTTATATCAACTTACCGCCACCCGCTATATAAAAAATTGGTCCGTAAAACGAAACGGTTTATGGCACATAACGAGTCTCTGACGCTTGCCGTTGGTGATACGGTCCGCATTGGAGAAACGAAACCGATAAGCAGATCGAAGCATTTTATTGTTTTAAATAAGGTGAGTTAATTATGGTACAACGAAGGACATCATTAGTAGTAGCAGATAATTCGGGCGCACAGGTGATGACGATTACCCATATCTATGGTTCGTCCAGGCGGGATTTCGCGTCACTCGGAGACGTTGTCCAGTGTGTTGTGAAAAAAGCCGACCCGAACGGAATCGTGAAAGATGACGAACTCGTGAAAGTCGTTATCATCAGAACACATAAAGAGTATAGGCGTAGTGACGGGTCTTATATCCGTTTTGATGACAATGCGGGTGTAGTGATCGATAACGCAGTTGATAAGAATCCGCGCGGAACTCGGGTATTTGGACCGGTTGCACGCGAACTCAAAGAAAAGGGATTTGATAAAATCGCCAGCATGGCGCAGGAAGTTTATTAATACTATGAAACTGAAAAAAGGAGATCAAATACTTGTGACATCAGGCAAAGATAAAGGCCGAAAAGGCAAAGTTGATGTTGTGGATTTGAAACACAATACCATTATCGTTGCCGGGGTCAATATGTATAAACGACATGAGAAAAAGCGCGATGAGCAGCATCAGGGTGGTATCGTTGAATACGCGAGAGCTCTTGATATGGGGAAAGTCGCATTGCTTTGTCCGAAATGCGGCAAGCCCACTCGCGTCGGGTATGTTGTTACCAAAGGTGAGAAAGAGCGGATTTGTAAGAAATGTGAGCAAAGGATTTAACCTATGAACGAATTACAGGAAAAATATATCAAAGAGATAATACCGGCATTTAAAAGCAAACACGGCGTCAAAAATACGATGGCCGTTCCGAAGCTTGTCAAAATAGTCGTCAACTGCGGCATGGGAGAAGCGCTCACGGACAAAAAAGTGATGGAAAAGATGTCGGCACAACTCGCTGTCATAACAGGTCAAAAACCGGAAGTAAAAACTGCAAAGCGCGCTATCTCCACATTTAAGCTTCGTGCAGGCGATGCGGTCGGACTTCGGGTGACGATCCGTGGTAAACGCATGTATGATTTTTTGCAAAAACTTATCGCCATCGGTCTTCCGCGTGTCCGTGATTTTCGCGGGGTACCGCTTAAGGGATTTGACGGGAGAGGGAATTATACACTGGGTATTAAAGAACACACGATATTTCCGGAACTTGAATATAATATGGTTGATAAAGTCCGGGGGTTTGAGATTAGTTTTGTTACAACGGCAAAGACCGACGAGATGGGCAGGATTCTGCTCCAGCTTTTGGGTATGCCTTTTGTAAAGGAGTAATTATGGCAAAGACATCAGATATAGTTAAATTCGAAAAAAAGCAAAAATATCAGGTCCGCCACCGGAACCGGTGTTCCCTGTGCGGAAGGTCACGTGCATATATGAGAAAATTCGGTATTTGCAGATTGTGTTTCCGAAAACTGGCTCATAAAGGCGAATTGCCGGGAGTTATTAAAGCGTCTTGGTAAAGGAGATATATGGTAAATGATCCAATAGGTGATTTATTAATACAGATAAAAAATGCATCACTTGCAGGGCGGCAGTCTGTTGAGGTGCCGCATTCAAGACTGAAACTTGAAGTTGCAAAAATATTATCCCAAGAGGGATATATCGGAGACGTGCAAAAGATAGGCACTGACCCGAAGAGCATGATTAAAATCGCACTTCGATATAACGGTTCGTCATCGGTTATCACTGGAGTGAAACGGGTGAGTAAACCAGGTCTTCGCCTTTACGTAAATAAACACATGATCCCGACGGTTGTCGGAGGTATGGGGATTGCTATTCTTTCCACTCCGCAGGGGATTATGACCGGAACTGTTGCACGGAAAAAAGGTATCGGCGGAGAATTATTGGCAACCATTTGGTAAACAAACTATGTCACGAATAGGTAAAGCACTTATCACTATACCGAAAGAAGTAACCGTTACACTTGACGGCGCGGAAGTAGTGGTAAAAGGTCCAAAAGGGGAGCTACGATATGCGGTTCCGAATGGACTTTCCGTTCATAATGAAGGCGCGGTAGTCGAAGTGAAAATTGCCGGTGGCGGAGATAAAGCCCGTCAGGCGCTTCACGGATATCTTCGCGCAGTACTTGCTAACGGCGTTGTTGGAGTCACCAAAGGGTGGACGAAAACACTTGAACTTTCAGGTGTTGGCTATCGGGCAGCATTAAGCGGAACGAGCGTCGTTCTGACGGTCGGATTTTCCCATCCCGTGACGGTTGCTCCGCCCGCCGGTATTAGTTTTTCAGTTACAGAAGGAAAAATTATTGTAGCCGGTATTGATAAACAGGCTGTCGGCCAAACGGCGGCGTCTATTCGCGAAATTAAGAAACCTGAACCATATAAAGGGAAAGGTATAAAATATGAGGGAGAATATATTAGAAAGAAAGCCGGTAAAGCGAAAGCTGTCGGCGGAGCACCGGGAGGAGCTAAATAATGGCTAAAGATTCAAATTTAGAACGACGGTTTCGTCGGAAGGTACGTATACGCGCACGAGTATCAGGAACGGCTGAAAGGCCGCGCCTGTCTGTGTTCCGTTCCAATTTAGTCATGTACGTTCAACTCGTTGATGATGAAAAAGGAACAACCCTGTGTTCTGCGGAAGAGGTAGGGACGACTGTCGCAAAAGCAAAAGTGTTGGGCGCCGCAATTGCCGCAATTGCCAAGAAAAAAGGAATTACGAAGCTCGTTTTTGACCGTAATGGCTATCGATATCATGGCGCAATAAAAGCACTTGCTGATGCAGTGCGTGAAGGAGGAATCACTGTATGAGATTTCAACAAAAGTCAGAGCGGGCTCCGAGCGAGTTTGAGGAAAAAATTGTCCAGGTTAACCGTGTGTCGAAAAAAACCAAAGGCGGCAATAAAATCGGCTTCTCCGTACTTGCGGTCGTCGGTGATAAAAAAGGACGGGTCGGCGTTGGTCTAGGCGGTGCGCCCGATGTATCATCAGCCGTTAGGAAGGCGGTCTCCTATGCGAAAAAACATCTTATTACGGTCGCGATGCGGGACAAAACGATCCCCCATGAAGTTCGCGTGAAACGCGGAGCCGCACGGGTGATGTTAAAGCCGGCTCCTCCTGGAACAGGAGTTATCGCAGGAGGCGCAATCCGGGCAGTCGTTGAAGCGGCAGGAATCCGTGATATCGTTTCAAAAATATTAGGCAGTAAAAATCAGGCGTCAAATGTCTATGCGACGATTGAAGCGCTCGGACAACTGCGGTTAATTCATAAAAAATAAACGTATGAATATACATGAACTACAAGCTATTGTGGCACGATCCAAAAAACGGGTCGGTCGAGGTCACGGATCCGGCAAAGTGAAAACATCAGGTCGTGGGACGAAAGGGCAAAATGCTCGCGACAGTATGCCGATTGGTTTTGAAGGCGGACAACTGGCGCTCATCAAACGTTTGCCGCTTCTTCGGGGTAAAGGGAAAAATACGACACTTCAAGCAAAAGCGCAGCCGGTTGCTGTCGGCAGTCTGAATGTCATTCCAGCAAAAACAAAGGTTACATTGGCAACTCTTATAAAATATCATATTATTGATGAGCGGGTTTCAAGGGTAAAAATATTGGGAGACGGAAAACTTGATCATGCTCTTACCATTGCATTACCCTGTTCGAAGCACGCTCGCACAACTATTGAAAAAGCGGGCGGCACGATAGAAGCCTGAAGACGACACATTCATGAACAAGCTACTTGCTCCGCTCATTGCGAGTTGGAAATCGCCGGATCTTCGACGGAAAATTATCATAACGGCACTTCTGTTTGTAGTGTTTCGACTGTTTGCACATATTCCGATCCCAAGTGTCGATACGAAAAAATTAGCCGCTTTGTTTTCACAAAATCAATTTTTAGGACTTCTTGATATATTTTCAGGCGGTACACTTGTAAACTTTTCAGTGCTTGCGTTAGGACTAAATCCATACATCAACGCATCTATCATCCTGCAACTTCTCCAAATTGTGTTTCCGGCACTTGAGGAACTGCAGAAAGAAGGGGAATACGGACGGGAAAAAATTAATCAATATACCCGGCTTATCACCGTTCCTCTTGCTGTTGTCCAATCTATCGGCATGTTTGCCCTTCTTAAAAACCAGGGGATTATCGGTGCAGTTGATCCGTTTGCACTTATCGCTATTGTCGTCACGATGACAGCAGGCACCCTGTTTGCTATGTGGCTCGGTGAACTTATCACAGAATACGGCATCGGAAACGGTATATCACTTCTCATATTTGCAGGAATTGTGGGTAGACTCCCGGTTGCCTTCGGTCAAACAGCAACAACGCTCACAAGCGAATATTTGACCAACCTCGTTGTATTTCTCGTATTAGCGATTGCCGTCATCGCCGCAACCGTTTATGTGAATGAAGCAGTCAGGAGGATTACTGTGCACTATGCCCGTCGCATTCGCGGGAACAAAGTGTATGGAGGTGCGACCTCTTACCTCCCATTACGGGTGAATCAGGCAGGCGTCATCCCCATTATATTTGCCGTTTCACTAGTTTTATTACCGTCGTTGGTCGGAGGATTTTTACAGCAGGTGAAGAATCCTGGACTTGCCGGGTTTGGCCATATATTAACAAACATATTTAATCCCAACGGAATTTCATACAATGTAATTTATTTCTTCCTAGTCATAGGGTTTACCTATTTTTATACTGCGATTACCTTTAATCCGACGAAGATCTCCCAGGAGATTCAGAAGTACGGCGGGTTTATTCCGGGAATCCGGCCGGGGACGCCGACGGCGCAGTATCTTAATTACATTCTGACACGGATAACGCTCGCCGGAGCACTGTTCTTAGGACTCATTGCAATACTTCCCGCGATTGCCAAACAAATTACGGGTGTTTCGACGTTACTGATCGGAGGAACCGGTGTTCTTATCGTCGTTTCCGTCGTTCTTGAAACGGTAAAAGCGCTTGAGGCACAGCTTGTCATGCGCAATTACGAAGGGTTTTTAAAGGAATAATATGCACATACTCATGTACGGGCCCGAAGGGTCAGGAAAAGGAACTCAGGCAACATTGTTAAGCGAAGCGCTTCATATCCCTATTCTTACATCAGGAGATTTAGTCCGCGATGCCGCAACCAACGATAAAAGTCCGCTCGGCGACGTCTGTAGGAAAGCGCTCTCGGACGGGCAATATGTGAACGATACACAGATGTATGAACTGTGGAAGAACCGGTTGGATGAAAAAGGCGTTAAAAGCGACTGGATCATGGATGGATTCCCCCGGAATATCGAACAGGTTAAATTTCTGGAAAACGTTCTCTCTTCGTTCGGTCAGAAAATAGATGCGGTGATCTATCTCAATATCAGTGAAGAAGAGTCAATCAAGCGGCTTGTAAAGAGAGCCCGTCCTCTCCACCCGGGGTCAACCGAGCTTCATGATTCACCTGAGCGGATAAAAAAACGCCTTGCGGTGTATAAAACCGGACAACAAGATCTTCTTGCCTATTATCGTGATCGGGGAGTTCTTCGCGAAATCAGCGCAGAAAAATCAGTTGAAGAGGTGCACGCACTTATTCTTAATCAAGTTCATGGATAGCCAACTTAAGCTTCTCGCTATCGTCGGTATGCCGGGATCAGGCAAAAGCGTTGCCGCCAACTACTTCCGGTCAAAAAAAGCAGCCATTCTCCGTTTCGGCGATCAGACGGATATCGGATTAAAAGAAGCGAATCTTCCGATTAACGAAGAAAATGAACGGATGTATAGGGAAAAGTTGCGCGCAGAGCTCGGAATGGCGGCAATGGCCATAAAGATTGAACCAAGAATCATTGACACTCGGAAAGATAATTCATTTGTTGTTCTTGACGGGTTATACAGTTGGGAAGAGTATATATATCTCAAAAAAAAATTTCCGTCACTTACCCTGCTATGTATTTACGCAGCTCCCGATGTCCGTTACCGTAGGCTTAAAGACAGAAAAGTGCGTCCGCTTACGGGATCCGAGGCACGTACCCGTGATTATGCAGAGATAGAAAACTTACATAAGGGCGGTCCAATTGCTATCGCTGACTACCTTATTGTGAACGACGATGACGTTGGGTCATTTAATCAAAAACTTTCCGATTTCTATAACAAATTCCTATGATTCACAGAAAAACAGGTGAGGAGATCGCCGTAATGCGCGAAGGAGGAGCGAAATTAGGCTCAATTCTTGTCACGTTATTGCAATTCGCCCAACCGGGTGTAAGCCTTAGCGCAATTGAAGAACAGGCGAACATGCTCATCGATAAATCAGGGGGCACTGCTTCGTTTAAAACAGTAGAAGGGTATCATTGGGCTACATGCCTGTGTGTCAATGAAGTTGTGGTGCACGGTATTCCGACGCCATATGTTCTCAAAGATGGCGACATGTTAACCATTGACATAGGCCTTATATACGGCGGGTTCCACACGGATACGGCGTGGACAAAAGTGGTTGGTGCGGACCCATCACCCGAAAAAGCCCGGAAAGAAGATTTTTTACGTGTCGGACAGGAAGCGCTTGAAAAAGCAATAACTCTGGCACGGATTGACACACATATCGGTGAAATCTCCGATTCGACGCAGAAGATCATAGAGGGAGCCGGCTACAGTATCGTGAAATCGCTTGTAGGCCATGGTGTCGGCCGTGAGCTTCATGAAGACCCTCAGGTGCCTAATTACGCACGGGGAGCCGCCGAGAATACCTATCAATTCCGTGGTAACGAGACGATAGCCATTGAGCCTATATATACTATGGGCAGCGGGTCGGTCGTCTATGAGAATGATGACGGGTGGACTATCGCGACGAGGGACCGGTCTGTGGCTGCCGTATTTGAGCATTCTTTAGCAATAAGTGAGAATGGGCCCATCGTATTGACCAAAGCTGAACATTGATATATAATACGTTCCTATGCGTCGGGGATCCCGACATAGTCGGGAGTTAACCCCGTCGTTTTTTACGTGGATATGGCGCATCAAGGAAATATCGAAGTTGAAGGTGAGGTAGTCGAGTGTTTGCCAAATACGTTGTTTCGAGTAAAGTTACAAAACGGGCACGTGGTGTTATGTCATCTGTCCGGTAAGATGCGGCTTAATTTTATCCGCATAATGCCGGGAGACAGGGTCAGAATGGAAGTGACGCCATACGATCCGAGTAAAGGAAGAATTACCTATC